>JBKJOA010000259.1:0-2734 GCA_046593365.1 Limisphaerales bacterium | reverse complement strand
CGCAATTCTGTTGGAAGGGGATGCGCCCGTCGCGCCTTCGCCGAGTGGCCCCGGCCAGCGGTATTCATTGGGCCCAAATGCGCCCGTGGAAAATTTCTCCGGTGAAGGCGAATTGCCTGAATCTTACGGCACAAAAAAACTTTTACTGACCGCGCGCGATCCGCATTGGCTTTACGCACACTGGGATTTTTCCCGCGAGCAGCTTCGCGAATACAATGCGCTTTCGCGCGACGGCCATTTGGTTTTGCGCATTTTCAAAAATCAGATTCACAGCGAACCTAATTGGCAAATTCACGTGCATCCCGAATCGCGCACCTGGTTTGTGCCGGTGGACGAAGCCGGAATGAAATACATGGCAGAAATCGGCTATTTCAATCAGAACGGCGACTGGACTCGCATCTCTGTTTCCGGCGCGACTTTCACCCCGCCCGACGCACTTTCCGAAGATACATCGGTTCGTTTCGCTACGATTCCCGTTGATGTGCCCTTCGAAAAATTGATCCGAATTGTCAAAACGGCGATTCGGGAAAATATTCCGTTGGCCGAAGCAATCATGCAATTGCGCGCCGATGGTTTCAAAGGGTTGCCCGAACCAAGTGAATTTGCTCTGGTGAATTGGACTCCTGCTCAAGAGCGCGCGCTTGGTTCACTCATCACAATGGATTCCGTCCGCCGCGTCTGGATTGGTTCGCTGGAAATTACCGAATTGATTCGCCGCCAACTTATGCAGGAAATTTCATCTGCGGGCGTCGCGCAATTTTCTTTGCCGAGTTCGTTTTCCATTTCGAGTTTATCTAGCCCCTTCGGCAGAATGGAAAAGCAGAAAAAGTTTTGGTTCAACGTGAATGCTGAACTGATTATTTACGGTGCAACCGAACCCGATGCGAAAGTGGAAATCGGCGGGCGCAAAATCCAACTGCGTCCTGACGGCACCTTCAGTTTCCGTTTCATTTTGCCGGATGGAAATTATGATCTGCCCGCGCAAGCCACCTCCGCCGATGGCGACGACACGCGCAGCGCCCATCTGAAATTCAGTCGGAAAACAAATTACAGTGGCGAAGTCGGTGCGCATCCGCAGAATTCACTGATGAAAACGCCGGAAGTGGCGAATGTCGCTTGAGAATTGAGCGCCGATGAACCCCTACACGAAAGCAGCCACATTCGTCGTTCGATTGGTTGCCTTCGCTTTCATTTTGTTCGGTGCGCTTCCACTCGGCGCGGAATATTTTGCCCGTCGCCAACACAAACCGATCAGCGGCACGCTTTGGCTTTTCCTGGAAATTTTTTCCTTGCTGCTCGGCTTCGTTCTCCTGTTCAAAAGCAGCGCGATTGCGAAAAAGTTGACGGAAGACTTCGAAGAGTGAAATTGTCTGCGAGATTTTAACGGAATTATCTAATGCAAGGCCATCTCGCACTCGTTCTCCACGCGCATCTGCCGTTTGTTCGGCATCCGGAACACGAAAAGTTTCTCGAAGAAAACTGGTTGTTCGAAGCGATCACGGAAACTTACGTCCCGCTGATTCAAAAAATGGACGGCTGGTTGCGCGACGGAATGGAAACGCGCCTCACGCTCACGCTTTCGCCGACACTGTGCTCGATGCTGCTCGATCCGCTGTTGCAGGAACGTTATCTCCGGCATCTGAATGGCTTGATCGAACTCGCCGAAAAAGAAATTCATCGCACGCATTGGGAACCGTCCACGCATCAACTTGCGTGGATGTATCACCATCGCTTCACGACGGTGCGCGATACTTATTTCGCTTACGGAAAAAATCTCGTCGGCGCATTTCGCAAATTTCAGGAGCAGGGAAAACTCGAAATCATCACCACCGCCGCAACGCACGCGCTCTTGCCGTTGATGGCCGATCATCCGCAATCCATTCGCGCGCAAATTCTCGTCGCGCGCGATCATTATCGAAGCTGCTTCGGCTGCGATCCGCGCGGCATCTGGCTGCCGGAATGCGCCTACGTCGATGGTGTGGAAAATTATCTCCAGGAAGCGAACATCCGCTGGTTCATCATCGACACGCACGGAATTCTCCACGCGAAACCGCGTCCGCGCTACGGCGTGTTCGCACCGATTTTTACGCCGAACGGTCTGGCTGCATTCGGGCGCGACCTCGATTCCGCGCGCCAGGTCTGGAGTCGCGAACAAGGTTATCCCGGCGACGTTCAATATCGCGATTTTTACCGCGACATCGGTTTCGATTTGGATTTCGACTACGTCAAACCGCATTTGCCCTCGCCGGAATTTCGCGGTTTCACCGGAATCAAATATCACAAAATCACCGGTGGCCCTGCGGAAAAACTTCCGTACGATCGCGCCGCTGCTTTGGAAATTGCCGCGCAACACGCGCAACATTTTCTCAACGCCCGCATCAGTCAGGTCCAACACGTCGCCGGAATCATCGGACGCGAGCCGTTGCTGCTTTCGCCTTACGACGCGGAACTTTTCGGCCATTGGTGGTATGAAGGAATCGAGTTTCTCGATTACTTCATGCGCAAAACTTCCTACGACCAAAACGTCATCGCGCTCACGACGCCGAACGAATATTTGCGCCGCTTCCCCACGCAACAAGTCGCCACGCCGAGCGCGTCGAGCTGGGGCGAAGAAGGCTATTGGCGCGTCTGGCTCAACGAAACCAACGAATGGATTCAGCCGCACTTGCACGTCGCACAGGAACGAATGACGCAACTCGCGCGAAAATTTCCGAGTGCCACCGGCTTGCCGGAA
>JBKJOA010000232.1:0-2942 GCA_046593365.1 Limisphaerales bacterium | reverse complement strand
TTTCACCGCAGCAAGACGATTTACCCCTCTTCCGCATCACCCTCAAACGATCTGGCAAAATTGAAAAAATCGAGCCGATTCCCGCCCCGATGCACCAGGCGATGGGGTTGCTCTATGCGCACGACAGCCTTTATGTCAACGCCCATGGACCCAATGGGACGGGCCTTTATCGCCTGGTGGACAAGAACAAGAATGATCAGTTCGATACCGATGAGTTCCAGCTTCTGAAAAATTTTAAAGGCGAAGGTGAACATGGTTATCACGCCGTAGTGCAAGGGTCGGACAAAATGATTTACGTCATGAACGGCAACCACACCAAATTGCCCGAAGGTGTTTCATCCAATTCGCCGCATCAAAATTTCCAGGAGGACTTTCTTCTGCCTCGGCAATGGGACGCCGGTGGGCACGCGGTGGGAATTCTTGCACCAGGCGGTCACGTCCTCCGCACGGATGCGGAAGGCAAAAATTGGGAATTGATGCTCGGCGGGTTTCGCAACGCCTATGATTTTGATTTCAATGCAGAGGGGGAGATGTTCGCGTTCGATAGCGACATGGAATGGGAATGGGGCATGCCTTGGTATAAGCCGACACGTATTTTGCATTCCGTGAGCGGGGCAGAATTCGGCTGGCGCTCCGGCAGCGCGAAATGGCCCGCGTACTATGCGGATGGGTTACCCCCGGTGGTAAACATTGGTCTCGGTTCGCCGACCGGAGTCAAGTTCGGCACCAAGAGCAAGTTTCCCGAGAAATATAAGCGCGCACTCTTCGCGATGGATTGGTCGTATGGCAGAATCGTGGCCGTTCACTTACAACCGGATGGCGCGAGTTACACGGGAACCTTCGAGAATTTTGTCAAAGGAAAGCCGCTTAATGTGACGGATCTGGATTTCGGAAAAGATGGCGCAATGTATTTCATCACCGGCGGTCGCGGGACGCAGTCGGGGCTGTATCGAGTTACACCGGTCGGCGGCAATAAGAGTGGGCCAAAGAAGACGCCGCAACTCTTACAAGCGGAAAAAAATTCGAAACAGGCGCGGCAAACCCGCCGCATGTTGGAAGCATTTCACGGGAAGAAAAATCCGGCAGCGATGGACGCAGCCTGGCCGTTCCTGAGCAGCGAAGATCGTTTTCTGCGTTTCGCGGCGAGGCTCGCCATTGAAGCGCAAGACGTGGCGTTGTGGAAAACCCGCGCACTTGAAGAAACCAAGCCACAGGCACTGCTGACCGCGTTGCTCGCCTTGGCTCGCGTTGGCGGAAAAGAAACACAGCGCGATCTGCTGATGGCTTTAAGAAAAATTACGGTTTCCTCGCTCAGTGATGCTCAACAACTGGAGAAGTTGCGCATCATCGAACTTAGTTTTATTCGGCAAGGCAAACCCACCCCGGAGGTCGCCCAAATGGCTGGCGAAAAACTCAGCCAATATTATCCCGCGACCAGCCAGGCAATGAACCGCGAACTGTGTCAGCTTTTAGTTTTCCTCGAAGCGCCCGGCGTTGTGGAAAAGACTTTCACCTTGCTCGACAAAGCCGACACGCTGGAGGATCAAATTCATTATATTTTTTGCCTCCGCAATTTGCAAACCGGTTGGACAATTGATCAGCGCAAAAAATATTTTGCCTGGTTCGACGAAAAACACGATTCAAAACACCCCGGTGAGTTAGTCCAGTGGTTCGCCGATGTCGGCCGTGAATACGCGGACGGTGCCAGTTTTTCCAAACATCTGGTAAACATCAAAAAGGATGCGATTGGGAACCTGACTGAGTCTGAGAAAGTGGCTCTGGCTGATATAGTTTCAGAAAAATCACAAAGCGCGGAAGTAAAAAAACCGGTCAAAGAAAGGAAGTTCGTCAAGGAATGGACCGTTGCGGAATTGGATGCTGCCCTCGAAGGAGCGAGCAAAGGGCGAAATTTTGAGAGTGGAAAAACCGCTTATGCCGATACGCAATGCATCACCTGTCATCGTCTGGGTAATGAAGGAGGTTCCTTCGGCCCGGAACTCACCGCCGCTGCCAGCAAGTACAGTCGGCACGATATTTTAAGTTCTATTCTCGAGCCGTCGAAAGTGGTTTCAGACCAATTTCAGAATTTCACCGTCATTAAAAAAGATGGCACAGATTTGACCGGACGAATCGTTGATGAAAAGGCTGACAAAATCGTCATGCAACTCAACCCGTTCACGGCGGATCGTACGGACGTGATGAAATCCGACATCGTCGAACGCAAGGCGGCCAAACTTTCGCCTATGCCTGAAGCGTTGCTCAACAATCTGAGCAAGGACGAAATTCTGGACTTGATTGCTTACATCGAAGCAGTTGGAAAATCAGGCGCGTCCAACTTCAAAAAATAAACCGGCCATACGGCTTTAACCGGGATCGAACGAACTCTTGCCAGCATCAAGCGGATTTGCCAGCGTTTGATTCACACTCGCGTTTGCAACGTGCGGAAAGCTGCGATTTAAATTAAAAGAAGACAAAATGAGCATTACATCAATTAAACAACTGAAGACGATCACGAAAAAAGTAAAGGGCCTCGTCGAAGGCGCATTGCAAGACAACGGAGGCCTGCTGCGCCTTGCGCCGTGTTGGGTGCCGCGCTCATTTTTGCAACCGGGCAAACGCCTCAAACTTCACCCCGACGATTTGTATGCGTTCGGTTTGAATCGCGGCGGCATCGACGAACGCTGGTTCGCTTCAACGACTCCTTGCGCCAATGAAAATCGCACGCCCGACGAAGGCCTAAGTTATGTCGTCGTCGGAAATCAACGCTTCACCTTACAACAAGCCGTGTCCGAATGCGGCAGCACCATCATCGGCGACAAGATTTGGAAGAAATATAAAAAGTGGCCGGTCTATTCCAAATTCTTCGACAACATGGGGCCGATTCCGCATCACATGCACCAGAACCAGGCGCAGGCGAAACTCGTCGGGCAGGAAGGCAAACC
>JBKJOA010000083.1:0-3140 GCA_046593365.1 Limisphaerales bacterium | reverse complement strand
GATCAAAATGAAGTCCAGCGGGCATCCGGTTCGCAAATCATTCAAGAGCAAACATTCGCCGCGCTCGATATGCAGCGCGCCTTCGTCATCGTAAAAATAAAAGTAATTGTTCCAGGTCACGTCATCTCCCGAAAACCAATCGCCTGGAGAAACTGCGGACCAATTTCGGGGTATGTAAGGACCGCGCATCTTGGCTTCCCAGGGACCGCGATGGATTGGGCCGCACATCTCAACGTGGGGCGTGATCTCATCGCGAACCGTTTTCGGTAAATAGCTTTTGTTGCGGCGCGCGTCGAAATGGAAATGCTCGATGAACTCGGGGCTGAGTTCTCCAGCCTGGCGCAACATGCGATAGGCGAGCGTTACATTGCCGCCGTGCAAAATTGCTTTTTCTGTAATCTTCTTTTTGTCATCGGTAAAATCTGGCGTGCGAAAGTTTCCCGAATTGACCCGGCGCAAATCCATCAGCGCTGATGGCTGGCGGTCGTTGAATCGCCACTTTTGCAAATTGATTTCAAAGACTCTTCGCAAAGAAGATTCTGTTTTGGAAAGGCTCGGCAACGCATCGAAGAGATATTTGACCAAAGATTTCTTGATTGTTTTTTGTTCGCGGCGCTCTGCCGTTTCGCTCAAAAGTTTTTCGAAGTGACGAAAGGCGGAATCAAAAATCCACTCGCGATCTTCAGCCGTTGGCTTTGCTTTGTTTTCCAGATTGGAAATGAGTTCATCCAGCGACCGATGCAAAAATAATTTTGTCACGACATCTCGCTTTGGCGCGGTCCGTTGAAAAGCTGCGTCATCCAGATAAATTTCTAAGCGTTGAAAATTTTCGTATCTGCCGTCACGTTGCGCGGTGCGCTCGAAAACTCGTTTCCATTGTTTGCCGCTGATCGGGTAGCCAAACGCTTTTTGATATTCACGCAAACCGAGTTGCGCAAGTTCCCCAGGGGCGAGGGTATGCTGCTGGGCCAGTGGCAAGGACAGCGCGGTCCTGAGTTTAAAGGCGCGATCGACAAACCGTTGCTCAACATCTTTCAGAGCAATAGGCGGTTGCCAGAGGGTCGGCTCTGAAGAGAGCAGGGCTTCCGCGTTGCGATAACCCAGGCGAGTCGCTTCGCTCGTCAGCGCGGTTTGGAGGTACGCCGACATTCTGGAAAAGCTCCATGCATCCGTCTCATTTCCGCGTGCCATAATTTTTCCATCCGGTTGACCCGGCGCGAGCAACCGTTGCACGGCCTGCCGAGATTTGCGGAGGGCGCGGGCGATCTGCGCGGCGGAATAGAGTTGCGGGCGGTCGGTCAAAGAATTCTCCTTCGTTTCAGGAAGTGGAAAACGCTCTCGCAACTGATCTTGGGAGATTGTTTTTTGAATTTTCTGGGGGTGGCTTCGGGCAATGTTTTCTCCGCAACCAAGATTCCTACATGGTCGGCGTTACAGCTCAATATCCGCGAGACGGCGGTTGCGGAAATTAAGGGATAGCTCGGCAGGATGGATTGCAGAAATTGGTCTGTGGTTAGATCCGTTTGATTTTTTTCGTGTCGAACATAATCAAGCAAGCTTTGCGCGGAAATTTTAGCGGTGATTTTGGTTGATTTCTCGCCACTGATGTCGAAGGCAAAGGCGAGCGCGCCCGAGTCGATCAACTTCAGGATTCTATCGGAGGGTAAATGGAGAACTGATGAGACCGTTCCGACACTGAGCAGAGGCGACCTTACCGGAATTAAAAAGGTGGCCGGTGCTCGCAAGTAGTTGGGGGGAGTAAAGCTCATTTCATTTCAACTGCGACCGTTTCCGAATTGGCTTCGAAGCGTCGCGACTTCGCTCTTGATCTTGCTCAATTGAGAATTCACACCAGCGGCCATATCCTGCATTGCCTTCAAAGTGGCGAGATTTCCTTCGGCCATCTTGGCAACGATGTCTTGACCAGCGCTCTGGATTTGCGGCGCTACGTTGGGAACGTTGGCGGTCGCTGCTGGCGCAGATGCCTGGCTTGCCGCGTTCGGCACTTCGGCGGGAAAACGAGGCTGCGGGCGTGCCTCTGCCGCTCCTACAAATGCGTCAGGCCGCGAGCGTGGCGGGAACTCGTTTCCAACTGGATCAGGAAAAGGAGACTGACGGCCTGAGATTGGATTTGCAGGGAACTCGCCAAGAGCGGGATCAAACGATGGAGAGTCCATTCTACTCAGCGGTGAACTGCGTTTCTTTTCACGAAGCTTCCGAATTTTTTCCTCGTAATTGCGGCGAATCTCTTGCGCCCGCTGTTCGTTTAACTCGCGCTCTTCAGGAGAGCTTCCACCCTTGACTCCCTCGGCTTCAAGACTCCCGATCCGGCGCAGTGCATTCTCAGGCACTTCCCCCTTTTCCTCAGCTTCCTCAGCGGTTGCCTTAAGTTTTAAAATTTCCGTTTCACGTTTTTTGCCTGCTGCTTTTTTGGAGACATCAGCGCGTTCCTGTGCTGTTTTTTTGGAGTCAGTTCGCGCCTGAATTTTGGCGAGTTCATCGCGCAGTTTATCTTCCTCTTGCAACTGTTTGATTTCCTCTTGCAACCGCGCCGCTTCTGGACCGTGGATGGATTCGGATTTCTCCAATTGCCCCGAGGCCGTTTTGGATGATTCCTTTGCCGTACTGAAATCATTCTTCTCCCGATTCGCGACTTTTGATTCAGCGGAATATTTGTCCAGAAGCCTTTTTAATTGCGCCTCCGCCGCAGGACGGGCTTCGGGATTTTCCAGAAAATATTTTCCCTGATCGGAAAGCCCGCGCATTTTTTCCTGAACTTCTGTTGGTGTCAGGCCAGCGAAATCAGTGGGCATTTTTGGGTTAGCCCATCCATCGTCCGAGATGCCCGCCGCGCCGATTGAACTTAAACGGGAGGCGTCCTGAAGGTCTTTGTTCAGCGTTTCGATCTGCGCTTTGGTCTGGTTGGCCTTGGCTTTTTTTTCCGAAAAATCTTTAAACTTATCGGCACGCTCTTCGAACAGTTCCACCTGGTTGCGATACATCTGCTGCTCTCCAAGCCCTGCGTCGATTGTCTCCTGAGCGGCCTGCTTCTTTTTGTCGGAAAGTTCTTTTGCCCTGGTCAATTCCTCAGCGGTATAGTTTTTGTTAATTGCCGCCTTGCGGTTGATGTATTCCAGCTC
>JBKJOA010000181.1:0-13022 GCA_046593365.1 Limisphaerales bacterium | reverse complement strand
AACGAACACCCTTAGTGACAACTTCCTTACTCAGAGCAGTTTGGACACGGTAAATAAATGGTCGATTCAGGCCCAGGCCGCTCAAGGGGTTTTCATCATGCCCACCAACGCGGTTTATTTGGTAAACTGGAAGGCGGCAAACTCGGCGGGGTTCAACCTCCAAACCACATCCGCGCTTGGCACTCCTTGGTCAACCAATAATCTGCCAGAGCCGTTGTCGCTGGGAGTGTTGAAAAGAACTATTTTGCTGGACACAAACTTGCCGGCCACTAACAAAGGATTCTTTCGGCTTATAAAATAGTTGACACAGTTCATTGGGGGCCGCTGCAAAAAATGCAGCGGCCCTTTTAACAGGGTTTTTTGAAAAGAAGATAGCAATGACGGTCTTTTCAAATTTCTTTCTTAATAAGAAACTCGGCTTCACACTGATTGAGCTTCTGGCCGCTTTAGCGAAAGCCAAGCAAAAAGCTCATGAATACAATGTCTCAATAATACCCTGCAGATTATGTTGGGGTGGAGGATATATGCTGATGACAATGCCGAAGCGCTCGCCCCAAACGATTACTCATACCTCGCCTCGTTCAATATCACTCTGCGTAGTTGGGTGGTTGGAAATATGGATGTCTTGCCGGATGCAACAAACTCTTCGATCCTTGGGGATGCTCGGTTCTCTTTTCTCGCCGGCTATGTTCCCAAGGTGGTCATTTACAAATGTCCCGCGGACGATAGCAAAGCCAACGGTGCATCCCGGCTTCGGAGCGTCTCAATGAACGCCGCAGTTGGGACGCGATTGAACTCCACCCCAAAAGAATCGTCAGTGGTTGGAGGGTGGTTGCCTGGAAACTACTCTGATTCACAAACGGCCTGGGACACCTATGGAAAATACTCCCAAATGGTTCAACCCTCGCCGACTAAACTCTGTGTCTTCATGGATGAACATCCATCCAGCATCCATGATCCATTGCTTGCGGTGCAATGTGGCCAAACCAACGGCAATTCCCGGTTTATTGATTTACCCGCCAGTTACCACAATAGTGCAGCGGGTATTTCATTTACGGACAGACATTCCGAGATTCATAAGTGGCGGGACAACCGGACAAGCACGGTGGAAGCAATGGGGTCTGTCACGGCTAATAATCGGGACGTCGCATGGTTGCACGAGCGCACTTCCGCCCCTCGCTAAACCCCTATTTTTTCTACTCTACGTTGCTTTATGAAGGTCACTCCCGTAAACTGTTGTTTGATGAGAGTTACTTTTATCATTTCGCTTTGGTTTGTCCTTGCAACGCAGGCTCCAGCACAAACCACGCTCTGGTTCTATTCTGATTCGCTCGTCAACGGTTTTCAGGATTGGAGCTGGGCATCGCGCAATCTGACCAACACAAGTCCAGTGCATTCCGGGACTAAGTCCATCAGCGTCACTGCCAATTATTGGGAAGCCTTCTCCACTTACCATCCGCCTTTCAATACAACGTTATATTCCAATTTTACTTTCTGGGTTCACGGCGGGACTATCGGGGGCCAACGTTTGCAAATTTCCGCACGGGCGAACAATCAAGACCAGCCAGCATTCGTGTGGCCGCAGCCGATTTCGAATTCCTGGCAACAAATTGTCGTTCCACTCTCCGCACTAGGGGCGGGTAACAAAACCAATTGCGACAGATTCTATGTTCAGCTTCGAAACGATGGCACCACCAACACTTTCTATCTGGACGACATGCAATTGACGCCAGCAGCCGTTCCGGCACTGGTGAAGATCGGAGTGAATGCTGGACAATCATTGAGAAAGGTTGATCCGCGTTTCTTTGGCGTGAATACCGCAATCTGGGACGGTTATTTTGATAGCGTCAGCACTTCAAATTTGTTGCAGGAAATGGGTTGCCTGACGCTGCGATTTCCAGGCGGTTCTCTTTCAGACGAATATCATTGGGCAAGCGGAACCACTGGAACAAACACCTGGCAATGGGTTACCAGCTTTGGAAATTTCATGCACATTGCTACCAATGCGGCAGCACAAGTTTTTATCACCGTGAACTATGGCACCGGAACGCCCGCTGAAGCAGCCGCCTGGGTGCGCCATGCCAACATCACCAATTTATGCGCATTCAAGTATTGGGAAATTGGGAATGAGAACTACGGGACGTGGGAGACGGACACCAACAACCTGCCTCATGATCCTTACACTTATGCCGTCCGAGCTAAGGAATTCATTCTACAGATGAAAGCGGCTGATCCCACCATCAAAGTTGGGGTTGTGGGCGTTACCGGAGAAGATAGTTTCGTAAATAATTCCAACCATCCCGCAACGAACCCCCGCACCAGCGTTGCGCACAATGGATGGACACCGGTCATGCTGGCCACGTTGAAAGGTCTTGGCGTTACGCCTGACTTTCTCGTGCATCACGTTTATCCCGAATATACTTTTCAGGAAAGTGACCCATTGCTACTACAAGCTTCCGGCAATTGGGCCACCGATGCGGTCGATTTGCGCCAACAGATAGTGGACTACTTCGGTTCAGGGGGGACAAACATTGAATTGGTTTGCACCGAAAACAACAGCAACTCAGGCTCTCAGGGTAAACAATCTACCAGTCTTGTGAATGGTCTTTATTTTGCCGACAGCTTGGGGCAAATAATGCAGACAGAATTTAATGCTTTCGTCTGGTGGGATTTTAGGAACGGAACCGACTTTTCCGGCAGCATGGACGCGACTCTTTATGGTTGGCGCAATTATGGAGACCTCGGCATGGTGAACGGACTCGATACCCGCCATCCGCCATTTTTCGCTGCAAAGTTAATCCAGCATTTTGCGCGTCCAGGGGATTCTGTTCTGAGGGCGAACAGCGATCATTTATTGCTCTCAACGTATGCTGCGCGCCGCACGAATGGTTCTCTCTCCCTCTTAATCATCACCAAAAGCCCGACGGCAATAGTCAATGCCCAGATAACTCTTACCAATTTTGTGCCGTGGACTAATGCAACCGTTCGCTCTTTTGGAATTCCGCAAGATGAGGCAGCCCGCACAAACGCATCAGCAGCGGCGCGAGATATATCAATCACGAATTTTGCGCTGATCGGCACCAACTTCAATTACACTTTTCCGCCCTATTCGTTGACCCTTTTTACTTTTGCTCCGGCACCTGTGCGATTATCGCCCATGGCGGCATTGGGGAGTGAAATTGTTTTTCAATTGCAGGGACAAGCCCCGTCTCGCTACGCGATTCAAAATTCCTCCAATCTCACGGTTTGGACTTCCATTACCACGAACACTTTGATCACGGACACGTTGAACATTACAAACGTGATTGCTCCGGGTAGTTCGCAAAAATTTTGGCGTGCAGTGTGGTTGCCCTAAATTTCCGTCACATCGGGACTAATTTTACGGGGAAGAAGCATTATTTACAAACCGGTCTGTATCAGAATTCATTATAGCCCGCAAAAAAACCTTGTGAAAAATTTCACGATAATGCAACTTTTCCCGCGCTCCAGACGAAACAGTCGGATCTCACGGAAGCATTGTCCCTAAAGTTTTTAAGCGTTTGAGTTTGATGAAGTCAATTTTAGCAGCCGTTTTTTTGTTTACCGCCGCCATTTTCGTGAATGCGGCCGATCCGGTTCATGCTGAACGCGTGCTCACAGCGGCAACCGATCATGCCCAAACGGCAGAAGCGGCTCACGTTGCCGGTCCCCCGGTCACACCTGAGGCACCGACGTTATTTTATGTTGGACCTATTCCGGTGACAAACGCGATGGTTTACACATGGATTATTGGTTTCGTAATCTTTGTGATCATTCGTTTAGGCACCAGGAAACTCACTTTGATTCCCTCCGGTTTGCAGAACGGAATTGAGGCCGCAGTCGAGGGGCTGGAAAACCTGACCAAGGGAATGCTTGAACCAAAAGTCGCGGGCTGGTGTTTTCCGTTGGTGGCGACTTATTTTATTTTCATTGTGCTTTCTAACTTAATGGGTCTGTTGCCGGGTGTGGGCAGTATTGGTTTCGGGCATCACGATGCAGGCAGTGCTTTACCATTTGCGCTTCAGCATGCGGACGTTCCCCTCTTTCGTCCGCCAACTGCGGATGCAAATACGACCGTCGCCATGGCGGGCATCTTTTTTATTATGAGCACCTACTGGGCAATTAAATACAATGGCCCCGTGGGAGTGGTGAAACACATCTTTGGCGTCAAAGGCGGAATGAAAGGGATGATTCTGATTCCACTGACTCTGATTTTTATTTTCATCGGACTAATTGAAATTGTTTCCATCGTCATTCGCCCAATTGCTTTGGCGATGCGTTTGTACGGAAATATTTATGGGGGCGAGAACGTGTTGACGATTATGCTGGGCAAAGCTTACGGGCTGGCGGCGGTGCCTTTTTATTTTCTGGAACTGGTTGTCGCGGTCGTTCAGGCATTGGTGTTTACGATGCTGTGCATTGCATTCATCGGCACGCTTTGCTCTCACAGTGAAGAGGAGCATCCGGCAGCTCATTAAAATTTTGCAATAGTGACCGTGTTCAATCGCGGGCTGTTGCGAGAAACAAACAAACAGGCAAACAAAACTCAAAATAAAAATATGATACTCGCAGAATTAACCGGAAATCTTCCACTCGGTCTCGTCGGTCTCGGCGCGACATTGGGCGTCGGTATCGCCGCTGCCAAAGCTTCGGAAGCGATTGGCCGCAATCCCGGCGCATTTGGTAAAGTCTTTACCACCGCGCTCATCGGCATGGCCTTGGCTGAAGGTTTGGCTATCTTGGCATTTTTCGTCGTTGCTCGCTAATCTCAACACTCCCGTTTTATGGGCGAAACGCTTAATACACTCGGGATTTATTGGCCGAAGCTAATCGCGCAAACGATTAACTTCGCCATTGTCCTTTTTGTTCTCTGGAAATGGGCTTATCGGCCAGTGCTCTCCATTTTGGAAGAGCGCCGCCAGAAAGTTGCCGAAAGCATGACCAACTCGGACAAAATCAAAGCCGAACTCGTGCGAACCGAAGCAGCGCGTCAGGAAGTTTTGAATCAAGCCAACACGCAAGCGAACAAGCTGATCGAAGAAGCTCGTGTTGCTGCTGCTCGCGTGCAAGAAGTTGAAACACAAAAAGCAATCGCGACCGCGGCGGACATTGTCAGCAAAGCCAAACAAGCCGCCGAAGCGGAACATGCGCGCATGTTGACCGATTTGAAACGTGAAGTGGGCCGATTAGTCGTGGATACAACGAGTAAAGTCACTGGGAAAATTTTGACGGTGGATGATCAGAAACGGCTCGCGGAAGAAACCAACAAACAATTGGCCGCATGATTTTAACGCAAAGACGCCATGACCCAAAGGCGCAAAGAGAAAATTTTCTTTCTTCTGTTCTGTGCGCCTCTGCGGCTTTGCGTTAATTCCGAAAAATGAAAATTTCCAAACAAGCACGCCGCGACGCGAAATCATTATTTCGAGCGGCACAAGTGGATGGATTGCTGGATGAAAATCGCGCGCACAAGGTTGTGGACCAGGTTTTGGAAGCGAAACCGCGCGGTTATGTCGCAATTCTTTCCCAGTTCCAACGTCTGCTGAAACTGGATCTGGATCGTCGCAGAGCGAAGATCGAAACCGCCGCGCCGCTAACGCCGGAAATCGAATCGAATTTGAAATCAACTTTGGAGCGTCGTTACGGAAAAGGATTGAGCTTCTCCTTCGCGCAGAATCCCGCGTTGCTCGGCGGAATGAGAATCCAAGTCGGCAGCGATGTTTACGATGGAAGTGTTCGCGCCCGATTGAACGAACTGGATGAAAGTTTTAAAGCGACTTAAGCAGAAAATTTATGAGTACACTATTACAAGAAATTGAATCGAAAATTTCCGGAGCAAAAACGGCGGTGGCCAGGCAGAACGTCGGTATCGTCCGTGAAATCGGTGATGGCGTGGCGAAGATCGAAGGACTGACCGATGCCATGCTCAACGAGATGCTTGATTTCGGCGATGGCGTGGTTGGCCTCGCGTTGAACCTAGAAGAAACTGAAGTCGGGGCGATCATTCTCGGCGATTACACCAGTATCAAAGAAGGCCAGGAAGTTCGTACAACTGGAAAATTGCTTCAGGTTCCAGTTGGCAAAGGTTTGTTAGGCCGCGTCGTGAACGCGCTTGGCCAACCAATTGACGGCAAAGGTCCGGTCAAGAGCGACGTTTCTTATCCCGTCGAAAAAATTGCGCCCGGCATCATCAAGCGCAAATCGGTCAGCCAACCGGTGCAGACCGGCATCATGGCCATCGACGCGATGATTCCGATTGGCCGGGGCCAACGTGAATTGATCATCGGCGACCGTTCCACTGGCAAGACCACCATCGGCATTGACACCATTATTTCCCAGGCGCGTTTGAACAAAACGGCTGAAGCAAATGGCGTCAAAGATTTTCGCCCGATTTATAGCATCTATGTTGCGATTGGTCAGAAGCAATCCAACGTCGCTCGCGTGATCAACGTCCTCGAAGAAGCGGGCGCGATGCCTTACACGATTGTCGTTGTGTCGTCCGCGTCGGACTCAGCGACGAACCAGTATCTTGTCCCGTTCGCGGGTGCGGCGATGGGGGAATGGTTCATGGACAACGGCATGGATGCATTGATTATTTTCGACGATCTGTCCAAACACGCCGTGGCGTATCGACAGGTGGCACTGGTGTTGAAACGTCCTTCGGGCCGCGAAGCGTATCCCGGTGACGTGTTCTATTTGCATAGCCGCTTGCTGGAACGCTCCGCTCGCGTCAACGAGCAATCTGGCAACGGTTCCCTGACCGCGCTCCCGATCATTGAAACGCAAGCAGGCGACGTCTCGGCTTACATCCCGACGAACGTTATTTCCATCACCGATGGCCAAATTTATCTGGAAACAGATTTGTTTTATCAAGGCATTCGCCCCGCTGTTTCTGTCGGTTTGTCCGTGTCGCGCGTCGGTTCCGCTGCGCAAATCAAAGCGATGAAACAAGTCGCTGGCCGTATCAAAGGCGACCTCGCGCAATTCCGTGAACTCGCAGCTTTTGCGCAATTTGGTTCCGACCTTGATGCGAAAACTCAGGCGCAACTCGAACGTGGCAAACGCATCGTCGAAGTTTTCAAACAGCCGCAATACAACCCGATGCCCGTCGAAGTGCAGGCCGCCGTTCTCTGGACTGTGCAAAACGGTTTGATGGACGATGTCGCCGTGGACAAAATCAAAAATTTCCAGGGCAAATTGACCGATTATCTTTCCAACCGGAAATCAGAGTTGCTTGGAAAGATCGCGAAGGAAAAAGCCTTGAGTGATGCGCTCATCGCCGATTTGAAAGCGGCGGTCATCGAGTTCAAGCAAACTTACAAATAAGTTTTCATGCCCAGCACACGCGACATACGCCGACGCATCAAGTCGGTTAAAAATACAGCGCAAATCACCAAGGCGATGCAGATGGTTGCGGCCTCAAAGATGCGTAAGGCGCAAATGGCGGCCATTGCTGGTCGGCCTTACGCCACCTTGATGAATACCGTGCTGGCCCAAGTCACGGCGAATGCGGGCGATTTCACCCATCCATTGCTCGAAGTGCGCGATCTGAAAAAGCGTGCGGTGATTATCATCAGCAGTGACAAAGGTCTGGCCGGCGCGCTCAACAGTAATCTTCTTCGTGAGGCGGCTAAGTTCGACAAGGACACCACCGTGTACGTGACTGCAGGAAGAAAAGCGTCGCAGTTTGTGGCTCGAACCAAACGTCAACTCGCTGCGGAGTTTACTTACAAAGATGCGCCGTTGTTCGCTGAAGGCCGGGCCATTTCAAAATTTGCGCAGGAACTTTTCACCAGGGGCGAAGTTGATCAGGTCGATATTCTTTTCACGAACTTCATTTCGACTCTGAACCAAAAGCCCGATCTGCGTCAGCTCATGCCCATTATTGAAATCAAGGGTGTCACTGCGGGTATTGATGGCCACGAACATCACGAGGCCCTCGAAGCGACCGGGGCGGAATACATTTTTGAACCAGGTGCGCCAGACGTGTTGGGCGCGTTGATTCCTCATTACTTAAATTTCCAGATTTACCAGATTTTGTTGGAAGCCAAGGCGAGCGAGCACAGCGCTCGCATGGTGGCGATGAAAAACGCGACCGATAACGCCAAGCAACTCATCAAAGATCTCACGCTCGAATACAACAAGTTACGCCAGGCCAACATCACCAAAGAGCTTCTTGAAATTACCAGCGCCGCCATGGCGATGGGTTAAGAGATTATTATTGAAGGAAGCCCGGGCCGCCTCTCAGGACATCGATCGGGGTAGAGGTAAGCTCAATCCTTGTGTCGCCGGTCCTGTCTTCGCATGGAGCGATTTCATTTCAGGAAAGATATGGCGCGGGATTCTGACCAATACTCTCCCTGAGGATGGAACGTGATAAAGCCGACATGACCACCAGACGTGGGCATTTCCAAAAGCAGGTTGGGATTCGCCTCGGCCTCTGCGATTGGATAACAAGGTTCAGCTAGAAACGGGTCGTTCCGGGCGTTGATCAACAGCGTCGGAATGGAAATGTTTTTCAAGACTGGCCGACAACTGGACAGGCGCCAATAGTCTTCCGCATCGGCAAAGCCGTGAATGGGCGCAGTGTAACGGTCATCGAAATCCTTAAAGGTTCGAAGCTGTCCGTAATGGCGGTCGTCAATTTTTCCCGGCATCATTTTCATTTTCGCGCGAATTTTTTGCCGTAGGCTGCTCAGAAAGCGACGCATGTAAATCTGATTGGTCAAGCCTGCCAGTTGAAGAGAGCCGGACTGAAGATCACAAGGAACGGAAAAGGCGACGGCCTTCTTGATTCGTGGATTTAGTTCGGAACCGCATTCACCGAGATATTTCAACGTCACGTTGCCGCCTAGACTGAATCCGATGAGCGCAATTTCATCGTAGGCACGGGTGGTATTGAGATGAGAAATTACGGTTTGCAAATCTTCGATGGCGCCACTGTGAGTAAATCGAAGCACGCGGTTTGGCTCTCCGCTGCATCCCCGCGCATTCCAGACGACTGCATCCCATCCGTTTCGCGAGAGCGCCTTGACCATCCCCTGAGCATAGGCACTCTTTGAATCCCCTTCGAGTCCGTGCGCGATCACCGCCAGTCGATGCGAGCCTTTTATTGCCCAATCGAGGTCAAGAAAATCACCGTCGAGAGTCGCGATGCGCTCGCGTTGATAGGCAACGCCGTCAACCTTTCTAAAAAGCGATGGGAACAGGGTTTGAACGTGGCCGTTGGCAAGCAAACAAGGCGATTCATAGCTCGAATGCGCAACGATGGGCATGGCTGGAGTTTACCCTCCCAGAATCTACGCAACAATGTTCGAATGATTCGGTAGAAAAACGGACGGCTCGGCAATCCAAAGCCCAACCGACCGGCGTTAAACGAATTTATTGTTTAGTGTTTTGGGCCACCGTTGCTGGAGGTGCATCGGAAAAGTTGATGTAGCCGATGAACATTTCATCGAAAGTCTGCTCACCGAACCCAACCGTCTTGGTGGCATCCGGGTTGTCCGGATTTTGCGTCGAATTATCATGACCGCCACGACAGATCAGGCGTGTTCCAGCGGGCAACCGTTTGGGTTCTTGAAACCGATAGAGATGCTGCCATTTGAAATCATAGTTCGGGACCGAGAGGAGTACCTCGCTCTTACCGTCGGGATAAACAGCTTCGTATTTGAACCAGGATCCGCGCAGATGCATGTGTGGCATCATTTCGTAAAGGAGGCTGTTCTTGGCGAATTTATACTCAGCCGTAGTCTCATAGTTTGGTTCGCCTGGAGGTATTTTGAACTGCACGTTGAAAGCCGAGCGGGTTTTCAACTCCAGTTTGGGTTTCTCCTTGCAAAGGTAGAGACCCATTTCGGTCAAGTCGTTTTCCGGTTTGCCGGTTGCCGTATAATGCATTTGGAAAACAATAATCGCACCGACCGGCAGATATTTTCCCGTTCCTTCGGGATACGGCACGGAATCATAACCAGGAACAAAGGCGGCAAAGAAGCCGTCGATACCGCCGCCGGATATATTTCCCTGGCGCGATCTTTGGGCCTGCAATTCTTGTGGTGTCTTGATCGTGACCAGAACGTGATGAACTGCTTTTCGATTTCCCGGCTTAACCACTGCGGCGCGCAACCAGACATTGCTCGTGAATGGCGATCTGGCGTAGATGTAGCGATAATCAAATACTCCATTATCGGGAATGTCTTCCGCTTTTTGGAACTTCACAATACGGTCCGGCTGCCCCAAAGGCCAAGGGTCTGCTGGAGATTCGGATTTGGACTCCAGCGGGTCCTCACCTTCGCCACGCGGTGAGCCTTGTTGAATCCATTGAACCAGCGTATGTGCCTGTTCAGCCGACAAGCCACGTTCATTTGCAAAGGAGCCATAGTGCGGGTCCGCATGCCACGGCGGCATTCGTTGCGCCAACAAAACCTCTCGGATCGTGGACGACCAGCCTTTTACCTTCGCATAATTTGGCATCGCAAACGGTCCAATATTGCCCGGACTATGACAAGGAACGCAGCTCTTTTGAAGAATGGGGGCGACGTCGTTCACATACGAAATCGGATTCTTCGCCAAATCCTTCGTTTCGGCAAAGGCGATTGCCGTGCCTTTTGCCATTGTGCGATTGGGTGAAACATTCTTTCCGGCGAGGAAAGAAGTTAACGCGCTCTCCAGATATGTCTTCGACGGATTCTTACTGGTTGCGTCGCCGAGTTGATCATCAATCGCGCCCTGATAAATGATTTTCCAATCAGCCGTATTTATGCATACGGCTTCGCACGTCTGCGCCAAGCCCAATTCACTGGCGACCAACTGGATGTTGTCACCGAGAATCGGCATATCAATACCCAGCGTTTTGGCTTCTGTAGCAATGCTGGTACGGTCGTCCTGCGGGTTGGAATCAATCATCCAAATCAAGACACCCTCTTTGCCAAAACGATCCTGCAAAGACTTGATTCTCGGAATAGCCTCCTTCACAACGGGGCAACCATTGGCGGTGGCGATCAGCACCACGACTTTGCTTTTGGTTTGTCGATGAAGAAAATGCGAACGTCCTTCCTGATCCAAGAGATGGAAATCCTCGACCTTCACCGGATTAGCATTCTGGTTTTTGCCCACCTGGCTGAGTTTGTCCGCCCACTTCGGACTGGCTCTCCTGATTGTTTCGGGGCTGAAAACCCAGAGAGCGCCAACGACGAGGGCAGCCCCCAGGATAATCAGTGTTAAGCTAAGAGTTATTTTTTTTCCGGTTCTCATAAATACATAAAAATTGATTAAACCTCGTTGCTTGCAATTTCAACTGCTGCCTTGTCCGCAATTCGCTCCACTGAGTGAAATTGAATCTAATGTCCAACAAAACATAGATCAAATGTATTCTTACAACGAAAACTTTCAAATAAGTTACAAAAATATAAACAGTTTTCGAACCAATTTTATAAGGTCCGAGGCGCGGATTTTCCAATGAATCATCTCCTCAAAACCCCGACGTTTTCATTGCCCAATGCACACTATTGCTGTGCTACAGTTTGGCCACCCGTTGAAATCACACCAGGAATGAGTTCACGTTCCTCGAATATCCAGTCTCGGGTTTACAAATGTTCTCCCGCCATCACGTCAGTTTCTTTCAACGCGAGAGCGAACGGCTCAAGCGGCATTAGCTGATCGTGATCCAAGAATCTTTCGCAAAGCTGGAAAAATTCCGCTTCCGTCGTGATGCGCCGAATTTCGTGAAGAAATTCCCCCGTCGGCTCAATGCCCATGCCGACGTAGTTCATATATTTCTTCATCTTCTGGATGTGAGCGGTCTCTTTAATTTGCGGCGGACGAACCGTTTCAAACAAATCGCGCAGATAATTCAAAACATCATGACCGGTGGGAATGAACAACGCCGCGCCGCTCTGACGCTGGCGAATCTGATGGAAGAGCCACGGATTACGAATCGCGCCGCGCCCGATCATCAAGCCTCGCGCGCCGGTTGCTTTCAAAACTTCCTCCGCCTTTTGCGCTGAATAAATGTTTCCGTTCGCGAGAACAGGAAACGGTAGCGCGGCAACTGCTCGCGCAATAAAATCGTAGTGCACTTCGCTGCGATACATTTCCTTCACCGTGCGCCCATGCACTGTCAGCAAGTCAATTTTGTGTTTCGCAAAAATCGGCAGCAACTCGGCAAAAACTTCCGGTGAATCAAACCCAAGCCGTGTCTTGACCGTGAACTTGATTGAAACCGCATCGCGCAATGCGCCGAGAATGGCATCTACTTTTTGTGGTTCGCGCAGCAAACCACCGCCAGCGCATTTCCGATAAACCACTGGCGCGGGACAACCGAGATTCAAGTCAATCGCTGCGATTGGATATTGCTGAAGTTGTTTCACCGTGCGCACCAGCGATGGAATGTCATTCCCAATCATCTGCGCGACGACCGGTTTGCCGGTTGGATTTTTGGTGATGGATTCAAGAATCCACTTTTCCAAATTGGAAGTCGGATGGACGCGAAAATACTCCGTGTAATAAACATCCGCGCCGCCATAGCGCGTCATCAATTTCCAAAATGGCAAATCAGTCACGTCCTGCATCGGCGCGAGCGCAAGAATCGGCTCGGCACCTTTCAACATGGAATCGAAATTGTTCATCAAAAATTTAGATGGAATTTACAAAATTAACTGAATTAGGGAAGGGAACAAAAAATTCTTTAATTCTTTTCTGTCAAAAACTTCACCGGAATTGCGGATGACTTGTCAGATGCTCCCAGGAATCGACTGTAATAAATTTTTGCTCATAAATCGGCTGGTGCATTGGCTCGGCGCTCTTGGAATTTCGCACGCGCTCCAGCCATTTCTTTTGCAACGGATCGTCGAGCAATGTCATCGCGTTCGCGGCAATCGTTGTTTCCTCCTTTTCACCCGTTGCATGGCCGACGCCAACGAAAAATCCCGCGAGCAACAAAGTCACCCGCAACATTGTGGCTCGCGAATAAGTCGGCATGGCGCAGGGACGTTGCGGATCGAGCAGGC
>JBKJOA010000241.1:0-2849 GCA_046593365.1 Limisphaerales bacterium | reverse complement strand
AATTCTACTGCCTCTCCAGGCGCATGAGGCCGGATTGGTTGGTGCCTTTGAAGTAGCCGGCGCTGTAGTTTTGGTTTTGCAGGACCGCTCCGTAATAGTTCGTGGTCCCGAGTTGCGGGTGCGGGAAGGCCCCTTTCAATAATCCGCTCTTGGTCGTCAAGCTGAACGTCGGCTTGCTGATCGCCCCGCAGCTAATCACGTTGTTGCTCGCCCAACTCACGCTCCAGGCCGCCGGCCCGCTCATGTTCCCCTCCGAAAAGGTGATCGTCCCGTTCGTGATCTCCAGCATCCGCGTCCCGCTCCCGCTCACCGGCGGCACATACGGCGATCCCATCACTCCCAATCCGTTCGTAAATCCGTTCGGATATAAATAATTCGTCGCCGCATCTCCACCCTTGATCCAACTCAACCCCCCCACTGGCATCTGATTTGTAAACGTCAGCCAGCCCAGCAAACTCCCCCGATAATTCGCCTTGTTCACGGTCACCACGCCGGTCACTAAATTCGTCACGTTGTTCGTGCTCTTATACAGTTGCGCATACAACGGCCATTGCCCGTTCTTTGACACCGACACTTTCTGCGCCAACACCGACCCGTCCCCCAACCCCCCGCTCAACGTGATCGTCCCCAATAAATTATTCGTCACCAGTCCATATCCCATTCCCCCGGGTGCGTTCACCGCATCATTGGTCCGCGGCACCAAAAAGGTGTAGTTGCCCACATAACTCGTCGCCGGATTGGTCGCGCTGAACGTCGCCCGATCTCCTAACATTTCCGCTGTCCAATTCCCGTCCCCCAACGTCCCGTGGATCTGCTCGCTCATCGTGCCCCAGTCCAATTCCATAAATAAATTCAGGCTCACTTTACCCGTCGTCGCCCGCGACACGCTTTTGGTCGTCCGCCCCGACAGATCAAACTTCCCGCTGATCGACACCGCGTCCCCATCCAAATAAAGCTTGCCGCTGTAGCCCGCTTTCTCGCTCAGCTTCAAGGTGAAAAATCCCGCGCTTCGATGCGTGATCCCGCTCGTCTCGTAAAATAATCCGTTGTAGATCCCCTGCACCGGCGTAAACGGGTTCGTGATGAAATTAGCCTGCAACACCAGATTGGTCTGCATCACAAAATTGTAAACCAGATTGGTCGAAACCTGCGCCGAACTGCCGTCGGTCCAGTTCGTGAATACATAATTTGTCCCCGGCCCCACCCACGCCGTCAACGCAAACGGACGCCCCACCAATAGCGCAATCATCTGGTTGTCCGTCACCGGCCCCGTCGCCGTCTTCACCTCCCCGTTGCCCGCCAGCTTCACCGTCAAATCATCCGTCAGATCATAGAAAAATAGATTGGTCTCGATCGCGGAAAAATTCCCTCCCGAATCCACACCATACACCGCCAACCGGTTCGTCCCCGCCACCAACGCGTGGTTCCCCGTCGTCCAGTTCGTCACCCCACTCTCCGTCGTTAATACCGCCGACGTAAACTCCGTCGCAGGATCAAGCCGATACTTCACCCCCACCACCGTCCCCGGCGCCGTGTCCTTCGCCGTCCCACTAAAATTCGTCTCCCCAACCAAAAAATGAACGTTGTTCCCTGGCCTCCCGATCGAGACGGATGGCAGGATGGAATCCGAACTCCCCACCACCGTTAATATCGCGTTGGAACTTAACACTAGCCCGGCCACATTCGTCACCTGCACCGAATAATTTCCCGCGTCGATCAATTGCAAATTACTCTTGCTGTAACTGCTCAACGTCGCACCCGAAATAGTCGAGTTGTTTAACCGCCATTGGTAACTCAACGGTGAACTTCCCGTCGCGGTTACACTCAAGGTCATGCTCCCGCCCGCATTCACACTTTGGCCCTGCGGTTGCGTCGTAATCACCGGCGGAAAATTCACCGTCAAAGTCGCAGCGGAACTCGTCACCACCCCCACCGCATTACTCACCACCACTGAATAATTAGTCGCCTCACTCTGCGAAACATTTCCCAGCGTCAATGTCCCCGAACTCGAACCGGAAATATTTCCACCATCAACCAAATCAGTAACCCCTTTGCGCCATTGAAAGTTTAGCGGTGCTGTGCCATCCGCCGTGACCGAAAAGGTCGCCGTCGTCCCCGAGATGTTGGTGCGATGCAACGGTTGTGCCGTGATCACCGGATCGTTCACCACCAAAATTGCATTGGCACTGGAGACTGCGCCCGCCGAATTGGTGATGACCACATTGTAGTTAGCCGCGTCTGCAGCCAGAACACTCGCCATCGTCAGATTTGCGGAGAATGCGCCGGAAATATTCCCGGCATCCACCAAATTCACTCCGTCTTTTTTCCATTGGTAATTCAAGGGCGCACCGCCAGTGGCGGCAACTGAAAAGAGCGCCGTGGTCGAAGCGTTATTGGTGCGACCGACCGGCTGTGCCGTGATCACTGGAGGATTTATGATGACCAATTCCGCGGGGGAACTGGTCACAGTTCCAGCTGCATTGGTAATCAAGACGCTATAATTTCCGGCATCGCTTTGCGTAACGCTGGTTAAAGTCAATGTTCCAGTAGCCACGCCTGAAATGTTTCCACCATCGCTCAAATTTGCTGCGCCTTTTTTCCACTGGAAACTCAGCGGCGCAGTTCCCGTGGCCGTCGCGGAAAAAGTCGCGGTGGTTCCTGCACTGTTGGTCTGACTGGATGGTTGCGCGGTGATCGCTGGGGGAATAATCACAGTCAAAATCGCGGACGCACTGGCCGCAGTGCCAGCGCTGTTTGATACGATGACACTGTAATTTGTCGCGTCACTCGAGGAAACGTTCACCAACGTCAATGTCCCCGACGTCGTGCCAGAAATATTTCCTCCATCG
>JBKJOA010000169.1:0-7316 GCA_046593365.1 Limisphaerales bacterium | reverse complement strand
GACCTCGATGAAATCAATTGAGCGAAAAACTCCGATCTGCGGATCGTGCTTGAGCAACTCCCGCAGGTTCCGGCCCATTTGCGCCATCAGATCCACGCCCACGATGTCGCCCAGTCGGAAGCTCGCGCTCTTCGGACGTCCGATGGCCGGACCGGTGAGGGCGTCCACTTCATCAATCGTCAGCCCTTCCTCAATCATCAGCAACGCCACCTGCTGCATGTCGAAGCAGCCAATGCGATTGGCCACGAACCCGGGCGTATCCTTGGCGCAGACGATTCCTTTGCCGAGCACCGCTTCGCCAAATTCACCAAAAGATTTGAGCAGGGCAGGGTCGGTGTCGGGCGTCGGGATGAGTTCGAGAAGGCGCATGTAGCGCGGCGGGTTGAAAAAATGCGTGCCGAAAAACCGGCGGCGATATTCGAGCGGCAAACCCTTCGTCATCCCGGCAATCGATAGGCCGGAGGTGTTCGTGGTGACCAGGGCGTCGGGCCGGGCAAGCGCCGCGATCTTGGCGTGGATCGCCAGTTTCAAATCCATGCGCTCGAGAACCGCTTCGATGACCCAGTCGGCGTCTTTGATGTCAGCCAGGTTGTCCTCCACGTTGCCAATGGTGATGAGCTTGGCCACTTCAGGAACAAATAACGGTGTCGGCGAAAGCTTTTTTGCGCGTTCAAAAAGGGTTTTGGTGACGCGATTGCGCACCTCCGGCGATTGCAGCGTCAACCCGCGTTTTTGTTCTTCGGGCAGAAGTTCGGTGGGAACGATGTCCATCAGCAGCGATGGAATTCCGACGTTGGCGAGATGCGCGGCAATTTGCGCGCCCATGTTGCCCGCCCCGATGACGGCGGCTTTTCGTATTGTAAGCATAATTTTTAAATGACCCAATATCTCAACCAACGTTGCTCTGGATTTGACGTCGTCCCACCGGGTAAGGACGAAAAACAAATCAATATCGTTTTAAGGAATTCAGAAGTTGAACGGGCAACGGCAAATTTGCAACTTCATTCCAGTCGCGACCTGAAATTGTGGATGAAATTTATTTTCAACACGATGAATAACCCATGCTTCGGAATCGCATTCTTCATTCCCTGCTTCCTGGTTTCAGAGAATCGGTTGGCAATTGTCTGTTGCGGACAAAGTCAATTCGTGACATAGCAAGCCCGTCCACTATGCACACCAATATTCTCACGCAGCAAACACGCACAGTTATCAGCGGCCTGAAGTCCGCGATCTCCCGTTGGCGGTTCTGCCGCCCTCGGCTGTCGGCTTTGCTCAAAACAGGCCTGATCAGCGCTGTGGTGACGCCTGTCTTTTGCCAAGCGATGGAAATTCAGTGGACTCGAATGGCGGGACAATGGCCGGTGGAAGCATCACCGCTCGTGGCGGAGTTCAGTCAGAACGGCAAAGCCGAAATTATGGTTCTAAATCGCGGCGGACAACTGATGCTTTGGAAGAGCGACGGCACGGCCATTGGCTCAGGCCAGGACGGCCTCGTCGTCCAGTTGCCGGAGGGACGCTGGACCACCACGCCGACGATCTTTGAAGGATCTGTGGGCAAACGTCTGATGGCAGTGAGCGTGGAGGGATTGGTCGTCGGATTGGATCAGAAATTTCAATTGATTTGGCAACACAAGTTGGCGGGCGAAACGGGGTGGGGTCGCGCCCTGCCCGCAAAAATCCAGACTGGTTCCGGTCTTGCCTTTGCCTTCGGCGACCGGGCAGGAACCGTTACCTGCCTGACTCCGACTGGCAGCATCGTCTGGACAAACGCATTGGGTGGAGGCCCCATCAAAGCACCGCCGCAAAAATTCTCTCGAAATAAAAACAAAGAGAGCCTCCTGGTGGCCGCCGACTCTACGCTATTTTGTCTCGATGGCACCGGCCAGGTAAGCTGGCGGCGCAACCTGGGCAAAGAAATTCTAACCCAACCAGAAGTAATCTCTCTGCCAAACCGAAAAATCATCTTGTGCGGAACCGGCTCTGGATCGCTGTTCGCCATCAGCTCGGAGGGACAAATCCTGTGGGAGTGTCCAACGGGCGACATCTTGAACAACAGCATCGCCTTTCTCCCGCGCGCCAATGCTACGCCGTTGATTCTATGTCCCGGACTCTGGGGCAACCTCCACGCCATCGACATAGAAAGTCGCCACGTCTGGACACATCTGTTCCGAGCCAAGACTCGTGCAACGCCACTTGTTTTTGATCCCGCTGGTGATGGCCACCACAAAGTTTTTCTTCCTACCTTCCATCAACACGTCTATGTGTTCGACGAAAACGGAGGCCTCGCCGATGACATCCGGCTCTCCGGCATTATGCCTTCCTCCCTCACCCCGATTGCAGATCCCGTGAGCGGACGCACGGATCTACTGGTCACGACCACCACTCTGCTGGCGTATCGCCTTCGGCCAGGACCACCAAAATCGCAGTATGGAAAAACCGGTGAGCCGCACGACGTGAGTTTGCGGCCGCTGCCAGCCGATCAAGCGGATGAAACCGCGGCGCTGGAAGTGCGCAACCCGCACGGCGCACTCATCAATGTCAACCTGGGGATGACCGACACCAATGGGTGGACGCGCATTGTCGCCAGCCTGACAGCGCGGTCGGCTTTTGAAATTCCCCTGCCCAGCATGGTTCACACAGGTGCTTGGTCGCTGCGCGCGACGGTGAAGAATGCTGCAGGTCATCCGATGGATGAGAAGGCGTGGAAAATTCCGGCTTCTACCCGAAGCGAATCGGAACCGACGCCTCCGGAATCGCTCCGCGCCTGGTCCACTGAAGCGTATGGTTCGTTCGATGAAACTTGCCTTTCATCTTCCAAGAACGAAGCTGGAGGCGAACAAAAGGTCGCTCTGCAAAATCTTTATCAAGACGAATCTGACCAAGGCGCTTTCGTCATCGCCTCGACTGAGAATGGCGCAGTTCGAGCGCGGGTCACGCTCACCAATCTGGTCAGCGACAACGGCGTCGTTTTTGGCGGAACGGTTTTGTTTCGCGAGGTGGTCGCCACCGGTTCTGTGAATGGCGAGCGTGTGCCAGATGCATTGGTGAAGGTGGGGGACGCCGGGTTGGTGACGATTCCGGGTTATCGCGCGACGAAGATTTGGCTGAGCGTGGACACACGCGACGCGACGCCGGGAGTTTACAAAGGACGCATCACCATCGCCTCGTTAAACCAGACAAATAAAATCGAGCTGCCGCTTTCCATCGAAGTGTTGAACCTGCGTTTGCCCAAAGAACGGTCGCTGACGTTATGCGCTTGGGACTACGTGCCAAACCGCTGGTTTCCTTCTCGCTCCAAAGAAGTTCTCGACGACATGGCGCGGCATGGCGTGAACGTATTCCCGCGCTCGACGATCCCGCCCGCCCGCTGCGACGCCGTCGGCAATCTGACGTTTGACTGGTCAACGCTCGACGCCGAGTTAGAACGATTGAAAGGTAGAGGAAAGATTTTGTTTCACCTGAATCATCCGCCCATCGAATTCGCCGGGAAGAAATCCGACGCGGAAAAACGCCCAACGGAAATCGCCTACATCCTCGCCTTGCGCGATCATCTGCGCGAGCGTCGCCTGGTTTATGAGGATTATGCCTTCTACCTGCTTGATGAACCGGGCCTGGATTACGGCGTGAACCTCCACGTTCTCCTGGACTCAGGCCAGCTCTTCCGCGACGCCGACCCGAAGCTGCTCACCTACACCGATCCCGTCGCGGGTCTGTCGTGGAAAGATTTCGAGCGAATCGAACCGTTGGTGGATGTCTGGGCGCCGAATATGCGCCTGGTTTCCGGATTGCTCTCCGGCGACCCGCGCATGAAACGGATCATGAACGCTAAAACCGTCTGGTCCTACGAATGTGTTTCACAGGTCAAATCGCTCTCACCATTGCACTACAACCGCGCCAATGCGTGGCGCGCGAAATTTTTTGGCCTGAGTGGAATCGGATTTTGGACGCACAGCACCACCGAGGTGGATCATTGGTTCGCCGGAAAGACCATCAACGACGAATACGCGCTGGTTTATCCAGGCGAACTTCCGGTGCCGAGCGTGCGTTGGGAAGCGGTGCGTGATGGACTCGAAGACGTGTCCGCCATCGCCCTGCTGGAACAGGCCATCCAACGGCAGCGTCAGTCCGTGACGAAGCGGGAACTGGTGGAGCAAGCCGAGGGAGTTTTGCGCATCGCGCTGCATGACATCATGGAACTCTCCGATGAAACGTTTTTGGAAAGCCGCGATTTCCTGCGCGAAGGAGATCGAGTCCTCGGCCACACGCGGACTGACGTTGAGACTTTCTGCCGCCATCGTGCCGAGATCGCCCGGATGACGCTTGCGTTGACCGCTGAATGATGAGGGTGCTTCTCGAAACTCGGTAAACGGTCGGGGATAGCTGAGAAAGCAGTGGACGAGGCAGTGAACGATGTTTACGGTACGCACCTTGAAAACTACCCAGTCCAACCTCAACCCGACTCCAAAATGCAGTTTTCGGAGGTCCCTTATGAAACTTTACCGAAATGCTAAATGCAGTTTCAAGGTGTGGGCACATTTGCCGCGTGTCTCCCATTTGTCTTTGATTGCCGCCCTCGCCGTCCTGGTAATTCATCCCTGTGGCGGTGTCGAAACGAACGTGAAAGGCAGGGAAGTTTCCGGAGCCGCGAAGGTGGCAGTGCGGGTCGGAACGTTACGTTTTGTCGAGCATCGCTCGCCAGCAGGCGTGTCCGCCCGCATCCTCGACGGGGAGCGACTGGTGTTCGACGGCCTTGTCCGAGGTGGCCTGCTCCTGGTTCAGCCAGCGGGCCGGAGTGTGGTCAACTACCCGGAGTCAAAGCGGGAGAACGGGCGGATGTCCTTGATGGGTGGAAACACCAACGGCCTCTCGTTTTCGGAAAGCTTCCACCAGGTTGCGCCAGACCTGATCGAGCGCACGGTCACGGTCACCGCCACGGCTGACCAGCGATACTATCTCGACTTGGGATGGTCTGTTGCAGTTGATGGGGGATTTTATTCTTTCATCGGCAAGGAGGAGGCCACGAAGGGTTACACCCCGACCTGTGCCGGACCAGAGTTTGGCGGCGGTTCGTATCAAACCTTTCCTTTCCTGGGCTGCCGCGCAAGCAACACCCTTTACGGGATCATCGGCGATACCCCCGGCCTGTGGGAGAACCGGTGTTTCTTCCGCTTCGATGTCGAAAAACGGGTGATGTCCCTCGCCAATGGTGATGGCAGCGCCCGTCGGGTCATCACCATCCCGCGTGAAGTGGATGCCACCACCGTTTACCGGGCCGCCTTCGATGGCTGGCAGCACATTGAGAGCGGCCAGACCCAGTCGTGGAAAACCTGGATATTCTCTTCACCCGTGCAATCCCTTTATGACATTCAACTGGCCGCACACCTCGCCCTTGCCAATGCGAAAGGCTTCAATAAGTCGGGCCTGGAAGCGATTCTTCGCAACACATCGTATTTGTTGTTGCGGCGAAACCTGCTGCGGCCTGAGAGCGATCACCTGTTTATTTCCGGCGTGGGCTACGGTTGGAAGCAGTGGGTCAGCGATGGCTTCTGGATGAGCCGTGGTTTGGACGACCCCGGTTACGACGCACAAGCACACGCGGCAGTTTTCTTCGAGCGCATTAATTACGAGGACAACGCGCAATATTATCTGATCTGGTCGGCAATCGTGAAGCGCGCGGGTGGCGATCTGGATGCCCGCACAGTCGGTCGGGCCTACCGTTTCATTCGCGATCACGAACGCGACGGGCTGTTTATTCCGCCGCGGTTGATCCCGGAAAAGCCGATTATGAAAACCTACCATGATCAGCTTCCATATGATGACGATGATGCTCCCGCCTCTAATCAAGGGTTCCATTGCGGCGCGCTCCTGGCCGCTAAGGAATTGGGGTTTCCCGTGACCGACGCGGACATCGAGCGGGCTATTGCGGGCTACCGTCGCATGTTCAATGAATCGGGCAGCTATTTCGCCACCAGTCTGAAGCAGCAGAATCATGTCGGGCAGGACGCGCTTTACGGCGAGGTCCTGACATTCGCGGTGTTCGGTCGGCGACTGTTGCCCGACGACATGGTGCGTCGGCACTTGGAAACTTCGGTTCGGATTCAAACCCCGTACGGGATGCGGGTGATCTCTAATCCGGACGGCAGTCTGCTGGAGGGCCACAGCGGCACCTACGTATTCGGCGGTTCATGGTTTCTCAATGACGGCGCGAACTATCTGGACGGGTTGATTCACGGCATGGACTCGAAGTGGGTGGACGAACGTCTGCTCTGGCGACTCGGCAAGGAACTCATCTATATGCCCGCATTCCACGAGTCGCTGAATACCGTCAAAGGCCTGCCACATGGTCATCACTTGTATAGTTGGAACTCCGGATTTTGGTGGTTGCGACGTGAGGTTCGCAAGCGGCTGAATCTGTCGGGCCTTGATCCGCTCGAAGCCCAACTCGACAAAGAACTCGGCATTTCCATCCACAACGGATTTCTGCAACTCAATCCGGAAACGGCCCGATTGCGGCCTAAGGAGTGAGAGCAAACAGTTGTCATAAGCGCCTTTGGAAACCAGGTGAAAAGTTCGGGATAGTTGAAAAAGGAATTAATGGAGTAGAGATGCGTACCACGCTCTATTAAGTTGTATATTGCGCTTGCTTATGCCTATAACCTGTTTATCTGCTCCTTGTTGACTAAAACCGCAAAACACCTCTATTCAAATTCATGACTTCCATCACCCATCATTGCTTGACTCTGTGGCGGAGAACTCTTGCGGCACGGCCTTGATGATTACTGGCGCACGGTGATTTCTTTCCACACCACGGTCGAATGTCCAGCGAGGTCGGTCGTGGCTGCGCGCAAACGGTAGCGGCCAATTTGCTCCACACGGAATTCGATTTCAACTTCAGCGCTCTGGCTGTCGAACGTAGTCTGGGGATTAGCACCCGCCGACAACAACGCCCGATAATCCTCAACGCCGGGACCGTAAAGTTCCCACAACACCCGGGCGTTGTGATAAACCCCGCGCGCATCGGTGCCGGTCGTGTAGTAAACCGGCGATGCCTTCTCCGTAACCCGCGCCCGCGCGGTAATGGTGCGCGGTCCGTCCCGTTGAGTGGGATCGGACAATTCGACCGTCAGCCCGGGCGTGGCACCAGAGGGACGAGGTGGTGGCGGTCGTTGCGACTGTTTATGGAAAGCGAGAGAGTGGGAGAGTGGGAAAGTGGGAGAACGTCCGAAGTCAGATCTCACTTTCCCACCCACCCACTTTCCCATCGACTCTACGCGACCGTCTTCCCGAACACGCACGACTTCGCGATAACCGTCGAG
>JBKJOA010000142.1:0-5637 GCA_046593365.1 Limisphaerales bacterium | reverse complement strand
CGTTTTCGGCGAATCCGCAGCGATGGGTGATCCTCAGCCTTCGGTTGGAGCCTCGCGCTACCTGGAAATTTTGCTGCGCGAAAAATTTCCGGAACAGCAATTTGAAGTGGTCAATCTTGGCATCACGGCCATCAACTCGCATGTCATCCTGCCCATCGCGCGGGACGTCGCTGCGCGCGGGCAGGGCAACCTCTGGCTCTTTTACATGGGGAACAACGAAATGGTCGGGCCTTTCGGCGCGGCGACGGTCTTTGGTGCCCGAGCGGCTCCACTGAACCTGGTCAGACTTAATCTCGCCATTCAGAAAACCCGCATCGGCCAGTTGGCGGTTTCAGTTTTGCGTCAGCTGGGCGGGCGAACCAAAACCTCGTCCTGGGGTGGGATGACGATGTTTGTGAAGAACCAGATTCCGCCGGATGACGTGCGGCGGGAAACTGTCTATCAAAATTTCGTCGGCAATCTGCGGGACATCGTGCGGGCCGGGCAGGGCAGCGGTGTTAAGATTGTTCTCAGCACCATGTCCGTGAATCTGCGCGATTGTCCGCCCTTCGGCTCAATGGTGAGTAACAAACATCCGGCGGCGGACAAGATGCAGTTTCATTCTCTTTACAACAAGGCGCTATCGCTCCAAACCAACCAGCAACCTGAGGAAGCATCTCGGATTTTTGCGGAGGCCGCGCGGCTTAGTCCGGAGTTTGCCCAGCTGCAATTTCGCTGGGCGCAATGCTTGTTGAGCGGAACCAACCCGGCGGTGGCGCGCGAACATTTCCAGCGCGCGTGTGACGTGGACGCGCTGACGTTCCGAGCCGACACTCGCATCAACGCGGCGATCCGTTCGCTGGGCACGGAATTGGCGGGAACTAATTTGGCGCTGTGCGATGCCGAGGCGGCGCTGACGACGGCAGCGCCTGACGGTATTGCTGGCGACGAATCATTCTTTGAACATGTGCATTTCAATTTTGACGGAAACTATCGTCTCGCTAGAGCCTGGGCGGAAAACATCGCGCAATTGCTGCCTGAGGAGGTTCGGCGCAAGGCCACCAACGGTTGGGCGACTCAGGACATTTGCGAACGCGCCATCGGTTTGTCGGACTGGAATCGGATGTTTGTGGTTTCCTCCATCTTGTCGCGGATGCGGTTGCCACCGCTGGCGGCACAATTCAACAACCCCCGCCGATCGCAGGTTTTGCTGCGTGAGCTGGAGGGATTGAATCAACGACTGCTTCAGTCCAATGCTGCGGCGCAGGCGGGGGCGGAGTTTGCGGCCGCCGTGGCGCGGTCGCCGGGGGACCATTTTCTCCATGAGAACTACGGGAACTTTCTCAAGTCTATCGGCGATAAACCGGGGGCGCTGGCCGAATACTTGAAGATCACGGAACAGTTGCCGCATGATTTCTTTGCCGGTGTGCAGGCGGGCCGCCTGCTCGGCGAGCTGGGACGATTGACGGAAGCCGAACAACTGTTGCGGCGGGCGGCCGCGCAGCGTCCTTCCCAGCCGGAAGCATGGTTTGAACTCGGCGTGGTGCTGGCCGCCGAAGCCCATTACGAGGAGGCCCTGAAGAGTTTCGAGCGGGTGGCGCAGCTGCAGCCGGCGGACCGGGCGAGTCTTACCCACCAGGCCCGGATCCTGTCGAAATTGAACCGCCATGCCGAGGCGATCCGTAATTATCGCGAAGTCATCCGGCTGAATCCCGACCGTTGGGCGGCGCATTTGGAACTGGCGGTGGAATTGTCGGCGACGGATCAAGCGGCTGCATCCATTGAGGAATACCTTGAGGCGGTGCGCCTCAATCCACGTCATCCGGTCATGCGCTTGAATCTCGGCGTGCTGTTGGCGGGCCAGAATCGTTTGAACGAAGCCATCCAGCAATTTGAATATGTCTTGAGTTTGGATCCCACCAACGCGGCGGCGAGCGAATATTTGCGTCAGGTCACCGCGCGCCGGAATCAGCGGCAATAGCAACCCGTTCAATCCCTCCCATTCCCAGATGGAAGCGCCCCTGGGATTCAAGGCAGGCGGGATTCAAAAAACTAACCACTCGGCTAGCTATACAATTGGCGTTTTTGGCTTAGTGTGTCTGAACGCCTATCAAGAAAAACGCAACCAAAAACCAATTTGCGGTGTCAAGTAACAACAAAAAAACAAACAACATGAAAGCCCTGGAACAGATAATCCAAAAACGAAGAATCGGAGTTCATTATATTATGAAAACAATAATCACAAGCCTTGTAATGGCCGCCATGGTGGGCATTGCCAGTGCCGACACCACTAACCTATTTCCGAATGGAAGTTTTACCAACGGCGGCCCGACGGCGGACTGGGTGGAAGTGAGTGGCGGCGGCGGCTCTTTCGTTTACACCTATCCGCCCACCGGCGGTAATCCCAATCAATATGGAAACATTGATAACACGGGCGGCGGCGGCTGGGGCATCTGGGTGGGCGGCGACACGACGCCGCTTGATCTGACGACCTTGGGTCTGAGCGCCAACTTTACCTATACGTTTGTGCAGGATATGAAAATCGTATCCGGCACCGACATCGGCGGAATCAAGATTGAATCATGGGGCTCCAGCGGCAAGATCAGTGATAGCGGTGACATGCGTCCCTCCCTCTCGGGCCACAACACCGCCAATTGGGAGACTTATTCCTTCCCCTACCTCATCGCGCCCGGCGCTACCGGCCTCAAGATCGTGCCACTGTGGGGGGCGAATTCTTCGGTCGCTTATGACAACTTTGGAGTAATTGTGCCGTCGTCATCGCCGTTGGCCGCATCCATCACTTATCCGGCCAATGGGGCCACGGTCGGCACCAACTTTACGATCAACGCCACCGCCTCAGTCCTCCCCGGCGCGATCACCAACCTGTATTTCTACGACGGCGCTTCCCTGCTCGGCAATGACGACACGGCTCCTTACAGTTTCAGCGTCACCGGTGCCGCCATCGGTGCCCATGCGCTCAAAGTTGTGGCGAAGGCCGATACCGGCGGTTCGGTCACCTCGTCCGTCGTGAATATCACGGTCGCTGCCGCCCCGACGTTGACCACCGTTTATGTTGATCCCTTGAAGGGCTGGGTGGGCTACATGAATGTTTTTGAAACCCCGCAAAATCTCGGCGCATATGTCTTCGGCAGTCCTTGGGGAACCGGCGATCTGCGCGCCGTGTTTTCGGGAGCGGGCCAGTCAAACATTTTGACGCTTTCACCAAACACCATCGGCGACTCTGCCGGTTTCTGGTATGTCACCACCAACAGTCCTTCGGAAGCGAACAAATCCATGGATGCCATCATGTATGTGGAACCGTCCGGCTCATTGCCCGGGCAAGTTGTGACTTTTACCGGCCTCTGTTTGACCAACACCCTTGTCAGTGCGGCAAATACAAATCCTGCAGGCAATGGCTGGACTTGCGTCGCCTTCATCAAGGATTTTGCTCCCGACTATTCATCGTTCGTTGTCACGAATGTTACGTTGACCAACGGTGCGGTGTTCAGCGTCACCCTGGCAACCATCGCCGACCCGGCACGCCATGTGCAATACGGCTTTGAAACCGTCGGTCCGTGTGTCTGGCCTGCCGATCCGGTCCTGACAAATTATGGCAAGGTGGTGATCAAGGCCCTGCCGTCAACCAACCTTTATGTGGACTCCTCGAAGACATGGAATGGCTTCATGAACGTCTTCAACAAACCGCAAGACGGTGGGGCCTACCAGTTCGGCAGCGGCTGGGGCACGGCGGATTTGGTCGCCGTTTTTGGGGGTTCCGGGCTGACCTTGTCGCCGAACAGCATTGGTGATCCGAATGCCTATTGGTATACCCCGAGCGGCGGGCCGGGATCGGTCGGCAACAAAACCATGGATGCCAGCATGTATGTGGAACCGTCCGGCTCATTGCCCGGGCAAAACGTGACCTTCTCCGGCACGGTGCTCTCAAACACCCTGGTCAGCGCTTCAAATACGAATGCCATTGGTAATGGCTGGACGAGCGTCGCCTTCATTAAGGATTTTGCGCCCGACTTTTCATCCTTTAACAGCGTTACCGTTCCGCTGGCGGTCGGTAACTTTAGCATCAGCCTGGTCACGGTTAACGACCCGGCCCGTCATGTGCAGTATGGCTTCGAGACAATTGGACCGGATGTGTGGGCCACGGATGTTGCGAATTTTGGGAAGGTGGTCATAAGAACCGCCTTGACCTCGCCGAATATCACTCCGAGCTTGAGCGGTGGAACCCTGTCTCTGTCATTCCCCACCCAGCTCGGCTATGCCTACACCGTGCAATGCAAAACCAATCTGACTAACGCGACATGGAACACACTGACAGTGACGAATGGCACCGGCTCAACGGCTGTAGTGAACACCGCCACCAGCGCGGCGCAAAGTTTCTATCGCTTGTCCATCCAGTAATTACCGTTGCCTGACTTGGTAAGAACATAGCTCTAAAACAGTCGGGCCTGCATCGAGCATGCGGGCCCGACAAATAAAAAATGAAAACTCCGCAAAGCCAGCATGCAAAAGGGTTCACCTTGATTGAACTACTGGTTGTCATCGCCATCATCGCCATCCTGGCGGGATTGTTATTGCCCGCGCTGGCCAAGGCCAAAGAAAAGGCCAAGGCGATTGCCTGCGTCAACAACAACAAGCAGATCGGCCTGGCGATGATGATGTATGTCGGGGACAACAACGACTTCCTGCCGCCGTTGAATGAGAAGAACTTTGCCTCACACAACTCCAACTGGTGGTTTAAAATCATGGACAATGGCAATTACATCACCAGCAGTGGGCGGTCGAACAACGTCTGGCGGTGCCCGGCAGTGAGGGACATAGACATCGATACCGGAACCGTCGCCTACTATAAATCTCCCTGTGAAGGTTACGGCCCGCTGGAAGATCAACAAACCTCAGCTAACGGAATCATTCGATATTATTTGACCGAAGGCGGCCAGCCTCAAGGCGCACGTAAAATGAACACCATCAGACGAACCAGCCAGATTTGGCTGATCGGCGACGTGGGTCGGCCTGGATTTGTGAAAAACGGGGTCGGCATAAATCTACCGGCTCTCAACTCCCAACCTGCCAGTTATGTCACCGAGATTGCAGTCTTCAAGCCGAAGGTTGGAACCGGATGGAGCACTTCAACCCCCAGTAAACAAGCAGCCTGCCGTCACAACGCGCGCGCCAACTTTACGTTTTGCGATGGCCATGTCGAAAGCTGGAAATGGTCTGAATTGAGCACGGACAAAAATGATGTCTTTGCCATAAACTCGTTCTGAAGCCCATCCAACGACAGCAAATTATTCTAACGATTTCACCGTCGGACATAAAATAACGACGAATCTCCGGAACCCGCGGCGTGTCCCTATTATGAAGCAAGGCAAACTATTCACCGTGTCCGTGGCGCTGATCGTGGCGGTCGGCGGATTTCTTCTTGGCTTTGATGCCACGGTGATTTCCGGCGCGGTGCCGTTTATCAAGAATTATTTCCAGCTCACCGGCGTTGGCGGCGATCTGAAGCTGGGCTGGGCCGTGAGCTGCCTGGGCTGGGGTGCGTTGGGCGGAAACGCGCTGGCCGGTTTTTTGAGCGACGCCTTTGGGCGGAAAAAAGTGCTCATGCTGACGGCGTTGTTGTTTGCCGTCTCGGCGATGATG
>JBKJOA010000101.1:0-6413 GCA_046593365.1 Limisphaerales bacterium | reverse complement strand
CTTCTTCGCGGACGTGTTGCGGCAACATGCCGAGATGGCCGAGAAATGGAATTCCCGCAGAAACGATGGCGTGAACCTGTTCAAGAATTTCGTGACCACCTTCGGCTTTGACCGCTTCGGCTCCAGAGGCGACAAGGCGTTGCGCATTTTTCAAAGCGGAAGCTGCGTTTTCGTAGGAGCCAAACGGCATGTCAGCCACGAGCAACGCGCGCGGTTTGGCGCGAGCGGCGGCCCGAAGATGATGTTCGATTTCTTCCATCGTGACCTGCGTCGTGTCGGAATATCCGAGCACGACCATGCCGAGAGAATCGCCGACGAGAATCAGCGGGATGCCCGCTTCGTCGAGCAATTTCGTCATCGGAAAATCGTAAGCGGTGAGCGCGGCGATCTTTTCGCCACGCGATTTCATCGCTCGAATCGCTTCTGCCTTTGCAATACTCATAACTCTTGGTCGATTTCAGTTAGAAGGTTGCTCGCCCTCACCCTAACCCTCTCCTCGGAGGAGAGGGCCGGGGTGAGGGCGTGCGTTTCATTTCACTGGATAGTTTTAGGGCTTAGCGACGAAAACTGGCGATCAATTCCTCTGGCTGCACGGTCGCAGTGCCGACTTTGCCAACGACAATTCCAGCGGCGTGATTCGAAAAGATGGCGGCTTCGAGTGGCGATGCGCCTGCCGCAATCGCCAAAGTGAAGCTGGCGATCACGGTATCCCCCGCGCCGGAAACGTCGAAAACTTCCTGCGCCATGGTCGGGATGTGAAACGGTTTATGACCGCGCTGGCAAAGCAACATCCCCTGGTCACCAATGGTGATGAGCAAAACGGCAGGAGCCAGGTCGTGCAAAAGTTTTTCGGCAACGCGCAACAGATTCTTATCTTCCATCGGATTTTCGGCGCGGGTCTTGTCTTCCATGTTCGCCAACTCAAACGCTTCCTTGCGATTGGGTGTGATAAGAGAGAGTCCGTTGAGTTGCAGCAAATGCACCGGCTTGGGATCAAAGCTGAGCCAGATGCCACGCTCGCGACAAAGGCTTTTAATTTCGTCGAGGAGCGGTTGCGTGATCACACCTTTGCCGTAATCGCCAAGGATCAACGCCGCAGCGGAATCGAGTTCCCTTTTCAAAACGGAAACGAGACGACGTGAAATTTTTTCGTCGAGATCAAAGCGCGTTTCACGGTCCACACGAACGACCTGCTGTTGATGAGCAACAATACGCGTTTTGATGCTGGTCATGCGGTTGGCGTTGGATAAGAGACCTGCGCAACCGATGCTCTGTTGAACGAGAAGCTGTTTCAGATTTCGCGCGGCATCGTCCTGCCCGACCACGCCAAATAATCCGGTGGGCACAGCCAGATCCGCCAGGTTCCGAGCGACGTTCGCCGCGCCTCCGGGCATAAAACTTTCGCGCTCAAACTCGACCACCGGCACGGGCGCTTCCGGCGAAATACGCGCAACGCGCCCCCAAATAAATTGGTCGAGCATCACATCGCCCAGGACGAGGATGCGCGTTTGGCGAGCAGTCGCGAATAGTTGGCGAACGCGTGGAACAGATAGCCCATTCATAAAAACCTAGTTCAAAAACGCCGTGAGTGGACTGGTGGCGCTGGCGGTTTCCAGTTCCTCTCCCAGACCGATTTCATAAGCCTCGCGTCCGCACTCGACCGCCATTTTGAAGGCTTTGGCCATGCGCAACGGATCATTGGCAACGGCGATGGCGGTGTTCACGAGAACGGCGTCTGCGCCCATTTCCATCGCTTCGGCGGCGTGACTTGGAGCACCAAGTCCAGCATCGACGATGACCGGAACAATGGCCTGCTCGATAATAATTTCAATTTGCGCGCGAGTTTCAATGCCACGATTAGAACCGATGGGCGAACCAAGCGGCATAACCGTCGCAACGCCCACGTCCTGCAAACGCCTGGCCAAAACGGGATCGGCATTGATGTAAGGCAGAACGACGAATCCTTCTTTGACCAAAATTTCAGCGGCTTTGAAAGTTTCAACGGGGTCGGGAAGCAGGTAGCGCGGGTCCGGATGAATTTCGAGTTTCACCCAATTCGGCAAAACGGCGGCGACGGCGAGGCGCGCGAGGCGAACAGCTTCTTCGGCGTTCATCGCGCCGCTCGTATTGGGCAGCAATAAATATTTTTCTGCATCAATGAATTCGAGAATGTTGGCGAAAGGGTCGCGTTTTCCGCTCAAGTTCGCGCGGCGCAAAGCGACCGTTACTATCTCTGTGCCACTCGCGGCCAAGGCATCTCGCATCATTTCCGGCGCGGAGAATTTTCCCGTGCCGAGAAAGAGCCTGGAATGGAATTCGCGCCCGGCGATGTTCAATGTTTTTACCAACGACATTCTCGCGGAAGATAGCAGTGAGTGTTTGAATGTCGAGAGTCGAGGGGCGCAGAATCCTCGCTTGCGCGCCGATTTTTGTTGCCGTAGTTTTCGCTCGTTATGGACGATCAATTACCACCTTCCGGAACTCCACCTTACGCCAGTCCGCCACCACCCCCTCCCATTATTGCTCCGGTCCTGCAGCGGCCACGCAAGACAGGTCGCGGTTGGAAGATTCTTTGTTTGCTCTTGTTGATCGCCCTTGGGTTTAGCGTGATGAACAACATGCGTCATGTCGGGGCAATCTCCAGCGGCGCGGTTCAGCAGGGCGAAGTGCCTCTCGAGGAAATCATCCTGGAAAACAACCGCTCCAATAACAAGATTGCGGTCCTGGAGGTCGAAGGAATTATCGCCAGCGCGCCCATGGACCATCGTGGACGCAGCATCGTAGATTCGATTCGTCATCAGTTGAAAACCGCAGGGCGCGACAAAGATGTCGTCGCGGTCGTCTTGAAAGTAAATTCTCCCGGCGGCGAGGTTTTGGCCTCAGACGAAATTTATAATTCCATTCACGACTTTCAGACGAAGTTTAAAAAACCGGTGGTTGCGTCGATGGGTTCGCTGGCCGCTTCGGGTGGATATTATGTTTCGGCACCGTGCCAATGGATCGTGGCCAATGAAATGACGATCACCGGCAGCATCGGAGTGATCATGCACGGTTATAATTATCGCGGGTTGATGGATAAAATTGGCATGCGTCCTGATGTTTATAAAAGTGGCAAGCACAAGAACATGTTGAGCGGCGATCGTCGCGACGACGAAATTCCCGATGATGAACGGGAAATGATTCAAGACTTAATCATGGAGACGTACGGAAAATTTACCAACATCGTTGCGGCGGGCCGCCAGGAATCCAACCGCTTGAACAAAGGCAAAGGCAAAACGCTCGCGTTGGATTGGACCGAATATGCCGATGGCCGTGTGCTGTCCGGCAAACAGGCGCTTAATCTCGGACTGGTCGATGACTTGGGTGATTTTAATAAAGCGGTCCAACACGCCAAAGAGATCGCCAAGGTTGGCACCGCAAACTTGATTCATTACGAGGAACCTTTTGGCCTGGGAAATCTCTTCCGCATTTTCGGCAAAACCGAAGCGCCCGCGCCAACCATCAAGGTGGATCTCGGGCTGGATTTTCCCAAGCTACAAATCGGCCGGCTCTATTTCATCGCTCCGACCACCCTCCCCTGACCTCGTGAAAAACGTCACGGTCATCACGCACCCACTGGTGCAACACAATCTCACGCGGTTGCGTAACGAATGCACCGAACCGCAGGAGTTTCGCCGAGCGCTCAGCGAGGTCGCCGCGCTCATGGTTTATGAGGCGACACGTTCGTTCGCCGTCAAACCGCTCATGGTGAAAACGCCCATGCAAAGAACGCGTGGTTGCCAGTTGCAACGCGAAGTGGTGCTCGTCCCGATTTTGCGCTCGGGCCTGGGAATGTTGGATTCCATTTTGCAGTTGATTCCTCACGCGCGGGTGGGATTCATCGGCCTCAAGCGCGAGGAAAAAACTTTGCTGGCGACTTCGTATCACAAAAGTTTGCCGGAAAATTTGCGCGACTTTGAAGTTATTCTGATCGACCCAATGCTCGCGACGGGCGGAAGCACGATTGCCGCGTTTAATTTGCTCGCCGAACGCGGCGCGAAACATATTCGCATGGTGAATTTGATTGCCGCTCCAGAGGGAATCCAGCAGGTGCGGGAGCATTGCGGCGATTTCCCAATCTTCACAGCGTCGATTGACCGCTGCTTAAATAAAAAAGGTTACATCCTGCCTGGATTGGGTGATGCCGGAGACCGGTTGTTCGGAATTTGAAAGGCCGCATGGAACGGGAAAATTTACTCATCGTCGCCGACAGCGAACACGACGCCAATATGCTCTATGCGATCGGAATGTTCGTGCCGGATCCGTTCATTTATTTGCGCATCGGCGGCAAATGCCACGTCGTGATGAATGATTTGGAAATCGATCGCGCTCGAAAGCAAGCGGAGCAATGCCGCGTCATTTCTCTCAGCCAATGCCAGAATAAGTTACGGCGGCTCGGAGAAAAAAAGTCCGGCCTCGCTTCGGTCATCCGTCTGATTCTTCGTGAAAAACGCCTGAAGAAAGTTTTGGTCCCCAATAATTTTCCGCATGGACTCGCGCGGGAATTGCGCGGCTTAAAAATTAAAGTGAAAGTTCGCGAGGGTGGATTTTTCCCGGAGCGCGCAATCAAAACTCCCCATGAAGTTAATAAACTGAGCGCGGCTTTGATGATGGCGGAAGTGGGACTGGCTGAAGGAATTCAAGCGTTGAAATCCTCAAAAATTTCCAAGGATCGAAAGCTCATTTATCACGGCGTGCCGCTCACCTCGGAAAAACTGCGCGCGATCATTGATATCGCGATCATTCAAGCGGGAGGACTGGCCAATCACACGATTGTTGCCGGCGGCAAACAAGGCTGCGATCCGCACGAGCGCGGTTCCGGCTTTTTGCGCGCGAATGAAACAATTATTCTCGACGTTTTTCCGCGCTCTCAAAAAACCGGTTATTTTGGCGACATCACGCGGACGGTGGTAAAGGGCAAGGCGAGCGAAGCGATCCGCAAACTTTATCACACGGTCGGGCAAGGACAGGAAATTGCCTTCAAAAAAATTCGCCACAATGCGGCGGGCGCGGAAATTCATAAGGCAATTCAGGACCTGTTTGCGCGCGAAGGTTACAAAACCGGCAAACGCAAAGGCCGCATGGAGGGATTTTTTCACGGCACAGGACACGGACTCGGTTTGGAAATTCACGAAGCACCGAGAATCGGTTCGAGTTCTGACGATGTTTTGAAAGCAGGTCATGTTGTAACGGTTGAACCCGGATTATATTATCCAGAAATCGGCGGCGTCCGATTGGAAGATGTTGCACACGTCACGCCCAACGGAATGCGCAATCTGACGAAGTTTGAAAAAGTTCTCGAAGTTTAATTGCATCGAACATTTCGGTTGCAAATGAGTCCAACACGCACAGGTTAGAAATTGACTATGAAATTTTGGCAAATGAGTAAACGGGTTTTGTTATTTGTGGGAGTTAACCTCCTGGTCATCACGACGATCTCGATCGTTCTCGGACTGTTGGGAGTGCGCGGGAGAATTGGCAACGAAGGTTACACCGGTCTTTTGATCTTCTGTTTGGTTTGGGGCATGGGCGGGGCGTTTATTTCGCTGGCCATCTCACGCATGATGGCCAAGTGGTTTATGGGTGTGAAGGTCATTGACCCAAACACCCAAGATCCTGAACAGCGCCAATTGCTCGAAATGGTTTACGGTTTTGCGCAGACCGCGCGGCTTCCCGAACGCCCGCAAGTTGGCATTTACGATTCGCCGGAGGTCAACGCCTTTGCCACTGGCCCGACGAAATCGCGATCCCTGGTGGCGGTTTCTACCGGGTTGCTTCGGTCGATGCGCCGCGATGAAGTTGAAGGCGTGATTGCGCATGAGGTCGCGCACATCGCCAACGGTGATATGGTCACGATGACGTTGATTCAAGGCGTCATCAATGCGCTCGTGATGTTTTTGGCACGTATTTTGGCGTTTGCCGTTTCGCAGGCTCTTCGTTCTCGCGACAGCCGGGGCGGTGGGTATTTCATGAATTTCATGCTGGTGATGGTTTTCCAAACTCTTCTGTCAATCTTAGGAATGATCGTCGTGAATTGGTTTTCGCGCTGGCGTGAATTTCGCGCTGATGCCGGCAGCGCGCGTTACGCTGGCCGCGAGAAAATGATTGCCGCCTTGCGCGGATTGCAACGTGTCTATGAACAAACCATCGCAGACAAACATGCGCCCTCGCTGAACACGTTGAAAATCTCCGGTAAAACAACTGGCATGATGCTCTTGTTCGCCACGCACCCTCCGCTCGAAGAACGAATCGCGCGGCTGGAACAATTGCGCTGAGATTTAACTTCTGTTCAAAGCGCCGATTTATTTCGGCGCTTTTTTTTATTTCGATTGCTGGGCGCATTTCGGTTTCCTAATCTTCGGCCAAGTTCATGG
>JBKJOA010000088.1:0-3253 GCA_046593365.1 Limisphaerales bacterium | reverse complement strand
CGTTGTCAGCGCGACCGTCAGCGGAAGGGACAACTTGTCCTCTTTGCGTTGTAAAATCGCAAAGGCCACGGCTTCGAGCGCTTGCTTGACGAGCCACGGCTTCGGCCTGCCCACAATTTGATCGAGGTCGTAACGTTGCACCGCTTTCTCCAAAAGGAGTGACGTGTAATCATCCAGCGTGATGGAAATTTTTTCTTTCGATTTCATCACTCGCCTCCTTTCGACGTGCGTTTCAGGATTGAATCCGCACTCGCAAGCGCATCGTCGATTCGCTTCAGTGCTGCCGTTTGACTGCGCCGAAGTTTGATCAAACCTCCGCGCGCGTGTTCCAGCAGCCTTTTTGTCCGCATCGGGCAACCGCATTCAAAGGCAGTCGTCGCTTGAGCGAGTTCCATGCGGCACAAATCGATGTTCCGTTTGATTTCTGCCGTCAAGAAGAACGCAGCCTTGGTGTCATCGGTGATCGGGTTCATTTACGCCCCCGCGTTTGAGTTTTGGGAATTGCGGTACGCACTATCTCCAGCCAATCCCCGAAGGCGGGACCGAATTCGAAAGAGTCCGTCTCACAATAACATTTTTGGTAAACCCCGACGCTTTCCTTCACGCTGATCTGCCTGAAGCTGCGTTCCTTCGGTTGAAACAGCCGCTTGCGCTTGTCCATCAGCAGACTGATTTCAGAATATTCGGAAATGAAAACATTCACGAAAGACTCTTTATCCTTCTGCGTTTGAATTTCCGAATTAAGCAAATCGCGCCATTGCTGCGCGGCTGCTTTTGTTTTTGGTTCCCTGGCTTGTTCCTCAATGGAGCGCGCGTGGTTCACGAGCTCCGATCCGACCGAACTGATTTCTTTTTCCATACTGTGTCTCTCACTTTCAATGACGAGTCCCCGGAAAAAGGCTATCAACCGTATCACCGCCGAGAATGACCAAGGCGGCTATTTTCCGGGGACGCATTATTTTTGTCTCTGAATCGGGACAATGGATTCATTACTTCCACTGACACGCCCGAATTACTGTTGATAGCAGCAACGCAAAAATTTAAACCCACGCGGGAAGAAAATGCAAATCAAAGTTTCACAACCAACTTCTATAACACGCAAGACGCTTTGGAAATCCGCTATGGGTTCAGGAAAAATGAGCATTTTATCAAGGGGCTAAAAGCCGGTTTTCATAGGTAATATAGCGGAATTGGAGCGGGTGATGGGAATCGAACCCACGTGGCCAGTTTGGAAGACTGGAACTCTACCATTGAGCTACACCCGCTTCGGTGAAGCGCAAGGACATCTTAATGAGGAGGCACGAGTTGTCAATTCCGTGAAAACGATTTCAAATTCCCTTCAAATCTCTTTTCTTTGAACGAAATTTTGTGTTTTATTTTGCGCCGCAACGATGAGTCTGCCACGGGAGACAAGGCAAAGTCTTGAAAGGCTCCGAACTCTCTGCGATGTAAAACAAAATATGGGTAAAGAATTTAGCATTACGCCGAGAGACGTGCCGCATGTGCAAACGAAGTACCGCCGGATTTGCACCCCGTTGCCCCACCCCGACTCGCTGGCGACTTTGGAAAAACTGCGGACCTACGAACCGATTTCCATGCGCGGCCAGCCGCCGCTGGTCTGGGATCGTGCGGAGGATGTGTTTGTTTACGACAAGTACGGAAACCGATGGATTGACTGGAGTTCGGGAGTGTTGGTGACCAACGCCGGGCACGGTGCGCCGGAAATCAAGAAGGCAATCATCGACCAGGTGAACAGCGGGTTGTTGCACAATTATGTTTTCCCAAGTGAAGAACGGGCTGCGCTGGCGGAATTTTTGATTGGTCTCGCGCCGAAGGGGTTGGAAAAAGTTTTTCTGCTCACGACCGGTTCGGAAGCGGTGGAGAATGCCATTAAACTCGCCCGCTCATACGGGATCAAAAAAGGCGGGACCAAAAAAATCGGAATTGTCGGCGCGGAGCGGGGGTTCCATGGCCGCACTCTGGGTTCGCAGCAAGCGGGCGGCATTCCCGGCCAGAAAGGTTGGATCGTGAATGAAGATCCGGCGATTATTCAGGTGCCCTTCCCTGACGGTTATTGGACTGAGGACACAAGTTTTGAATTTTTCCTGAGTTCGATTAAGAAAAAAGGGATGGAACCGCAAAATGTTGCCGGAGTCATTTTTGAAACGTATCAGGGGGTTGGTCCCGATTTTGCGCCGGTCGAATACATTCACAAGATGGCCCAATGGTGCAAGAACCATGATGTCGTTTTAATTTTTGACGAGGTGCAGGCTGGTTTTGGGCGAACGGGAAAGATGTGGGCCTTCGAACATTACGGAGTGACGCCGGATTTAATTTGCTGCGGAAAAGGGATCAGCAGTTCGCTGCCGCTTTCCGCTGTTCTGGGCCGGACTGAGATCATGGATCAATTTCCTCCAGGCTCGATGACCAGCACGCACACGGGGAATCCAATTTGCGCGGCTGCAGCTCTGGCGAGCTTAAAAAAAATCGTAAGTGAAAATCTGACCGGCAACGCCGCGCGTCTCGGCGACGTTCTTTTGACCGGACTCAAAACGATCCAGCAAAAACATTCTGCCGTGATCGGCCATTACACGGCGCGCGGTCTGGTCGGAGGCCTCCAAATGACGAAGCGGGGCAAAAAGGAAGCGGACCACGATCTGGCGCATTCGGTGATCGAACGTTGTTTTCACAAGGGGTTGCTCTTTTTTGCGCCGGTGGGTGCCTGGGGACAAACCGTAAAAATCGCGCCGCCATTGACTATTACCGAAGATGTTTTGAGGGAGGGGTTGGCGGTCCTGGCGGAATCGGTCGATGAAGCGGTGGCTGCGCTCGAATCGTGATTCATTGTTGGTTTGTCGAGGACGAGGCCATCTTCGTAGTTCTTATTTGCAATTCAGGGGAACATCGGCAAATTCCATTTCATCGGTGGCGGGACGTAGCGTAGCCTGGTAGCGCGCTTGTTTCGGGTACAAGAGGTCGGGGGTTCGAATCCCCCCGTCCCGACCATCCCTCTCTGAATGCATCCGTTTTTTCTAACAAACCATCTGAATGTGGCACTGCCTGCCGACCATTCTGTTCCGGCGAAAAACTAAAAATTAGAACTCGGTTTAACCTGAAGTCCGAAGTAGAAACGGGAGCGCGCGCGTCCCGCGTGCGAGTTCGGACGTCGCGTCCGAACTTTCGTCAAACTAACTTTCCGGTGTTTCCGAGAAAAATAATGTGGAACGAAGTTTTCGGCGCGACGCCGAAAACC
>JBKJOA010000075.1:0-5179 GCA_046593365.1 Limisphaerales bacterium | reverse complement strand
GCCGCGTTTAAAATCGTTCCGAGCATGAGCCGCCCGGCCAATCCGTGATCACGGCCCTGTTTTCCTCGATCATGTGCATGGGCACATGGCCCGACGGCATGTGCAGCTCGCACCCTTCGTTCATCACTTGCACGCCTTTGGCCCACGCGCGTTAGGTCAATTCGCCCTGCACTTCGAGTTTGCGAAATGGGGTGCTCAACTCTTCGGCGGCCATTGCACGCCGGCGAGTTCCTTGGGCAATTGCTTCGGGTCAACCGGGTAGATGAGTGACATGTCAGGCTTCGTCTTTGCGCCGGGGAGAAATTCCAGTTCCTCCGGCGCGCCGATGATGAGCCAGAGCACCTCAGCGTCGGTATCGTTGAACACCTGGCGTAACTTGTCCGGGCCGACCAGCACGCCGCCGTGGCGCGGCACGGTCAACGTCTCGTCGCCCACGCGTATTCGCCCGACGCCTTCCAACACGAAATAAAACTCCTCGGCGCGGATGTGCTTGTGCAACGTATTCGCGCTCTTGGGCGGCAACCGTCAGAGCCGCGCGCCGAGATTCTCGCTCCCGGTGCGCTCCAGAAAATCCGCGTTCGGGATCTTCATCAGGTTGGACGGTCGCCAGTGCAAATCGTCTGGAGTGATGTGACGATATCCTTGAAACGTTTTCATAAGACAAAACAGTGGACACTAATTTCCCGAATTTTCATGAATTGAAATCGCGTTAATTAGTGCAATTCGTGTCTGGGTTCAAATCCTTAGCGAGCCACGGAAACCTCTGCCCTGATAGTAAGACTCCGCACCGTTGTGATCCACGAAAACGCGGCCATAGCGTCGATCACCATAGATCGCGCCGCCGAGTTTTCTAATATCAGCCGGTGTTTTCACCCAACTCGACGTCTTCGTATCGAACTCTCCCAGTTTCTGCAGCTCGAAATATTGTTCTTCCGTCAACATCTCAACGCCCATAGCCGTCGCCATATCAACCACGGTGTTTTTCGGTTTATGTTCTTTCCTAGAATCCAGCGCTTCACGGTCGTAGCAGAAACTGGTGCGGCCTTTCGGACTTTCCGCGGAACAATCATAAAAAACATATTCGCCCGTCTTTTTGTCATGGCCAACCACATCCGGTTCACCGCCGGTTCTTTCCATTTCATTGAGCGACCACAGTTTGTCAGGATTGGCTTCCAGTTTTGATTGGACCTTAGCCCAATCCACACCTTTATGCCGGTTCATGTTTTTCTCAAAACGTGCTTTCAATGCCGTGAGAAGTTCTTCGCGTTGTTTTGGTGACAACTCCTTTTTATTACTGGTGCTGTTTTTCATACTTTTAATCAGATTTGCCGTTACCAAAGTAAGCCAACTCGCGCTGCTCCTTACAAGCCGGGGCAACGGAGTTAACGGAGCGCGAGTCTGTGACCCGCAGCAGCTCCGCCAGGCAGAACACGGTGGAAAGGAACTGAACGGTCTTGAAGCTCGGACATTACTGCGGCTCGCAGAGCCGCGCTCCGTTACAGCCGCAACACGTCGAACTCATCGCGAAATCGCGCGCTGCTCCAAGGCCAATCCTTCGGATCAAGAACCAGTTTCGCTTTCGTGGGATTGTTTTCAATGTAGCGAACTGTTTTCTGTTCATGCTCCGCATCCCGCATGAACACATCGAAATAATCCTCCGCCCAGAACGCACCCGTTTTACCGAGCACTTTGTTCGCGAGCCTGCGGGTATGCTTTTTCACGCACCGACCGTCTCTGACATGGAAGCCGTGCCCACCTTGAATAAAACGTGAACGTGATTCGGCATCACCACCCACGACCGTAACTCGTAGCGTCCCGGAGCGCGGGTCTGCGACCCGCAGCATTCCCCGAACTGCCGGAAATTATCCTCAACCAGCTTGGCAATTTCGAGCCGCCGCAAATGACACGCGCCCCGGCTTTTGTCGAGATACGCCTCAATCAGTTTCCGTTGTTCGCGGTCGTTCTCATTTTTGGCGAAATGCTCCCACTCGGAGCGAAGCGATTCGGGAAAGCTGTCGGCAAGATGAAAGGTGACGAACTGCGTCAGCCCCGGTTCGTCGCGGTGCGGCAGATAACCACGCTCATGCCAACCACGAAAACCTTGCTTGGTATCTTCTGATTTCGACGGCGAAGACCAACGACGCTTGCCCTCCACCAAATCGCGCACGCCGGGATTGTGCGGCGGGCCGGGGCGACGTGGTTTGGGTGGCTGGCTCACGCCGAAGATTGAAACGAAGTCGGGACACTTTCGCAAGCCGCCGGAGCGCGAGTCTGTGACTCGCAGGAGCTTTGCATGCAGGGGCGTGTGAAAACGAATTGAAGGGTCTGAAGTCCGAACGTTGCTGCGACTCACAGAGCCACGCTCCGACTTTGCCTTGCGTTCAACCAATCAGCAAATTCAAGACACCCTTCGTTTTGAATGAATCCGACATCTTGCTCCTCGGTTTTTGTAAGCACTACGACGTGGGGTTGTAAGCCCATATCGCGTGTTAATTCCGCAACGAGAGTTTCTGCAGTGTCACGTGCTTGCTTTGGAGGACACAACCTTGGCTCATAAATTACAAGCAAATCCAAATCGCTTGGATTTGCCGAACGCAATGCTGAACCAAAGACATATACAGAGGCCCAATCAGGTATTTCTCGTCGAATAGGTTGGATGCCCCTTGTCATCCTTCTTGTAGTATTTATGAATCTCATCCCAGTGGAGTGCGCCTAAAAACTCTACCGCGTTAAAAACGCCAAAGCCATTTTGCAGACCGTATTCTTTGGCTTCTGATGTGTATGCGTTCCAGTTGCCGTTCGTGACAAGACAAGTCGCATCAGGAAATTCTTCCAAGGCTTTGAAAACATCAGCAAGTCCGACGGTGTAAATATCAACGAGGACAACATTGACCTCTTCAGGAATCCTTTTCCGGCGGATACGAAAGAGATGGTGGTCGGTTACTTCGAAAGAAACGATCTCGCTGTGACCAGTGAGGGCCTTTTTGAACCAATGAACTGGACCGGGGCGGACATTGAACGATCTCATACTTTTTCCTTATTCAATTGAGAGATGAACACCGCGAAGTCGTCTGGAAAGCGCGGCACGGCTTCCGAATCCATTCGGTTGTATGCGTTTTGTTCAAAAGCTGAAGCATGTTAAATGAATGCCACACAAACGGGCCAGTCGTCCGACGAAATAAGATGTTTATGTGCCTCGAGCAATTGAACGATTCGATTGTTGTTCGGAACAATCGTCGAAAGCTTTTGAAATACCCAGAATCGAACGGCTGAACTATACGGATTATTCCTTGCCAATTCTGAATCTGAACTGAATTGCTTCCAGACGTAATGATTTTCCTGCAACAAGCGTGTAATTGCCTGAGCCAGTTCTTCAATATTTCCGAAACGCGAAGTCTTTCGTGACGCTTGAATAAACGTTTCATGCTCGCGCTTCCATTGAAACAAAACTCCCGGCGGATACCTGTCGGCGGCTTTATCAACTTTCGTATGGCAAGTGGGACAAAGCAGAATTCGATTTTCGTATGCGTCACTCCCATCATTGACTCGATCTCCGCGCGGCCCATCTTTGCTCTGGGCGATTATATGCGCCATTTCTCCAATCAATGTCGGTGATTTCGGATCAAGGAACGGAACACAATCTTGCTGACAACCTGGCGCACTGCAACAACCGCCAGCCAGCCCCCATAATTTTGCAATGTCTGTGTTTGAGATGCTCACAGGTTTCGTTGGCAGTTGCTGCGGCTCACAGAGCCGCGCTCCGCTGTAGTCACGCCTGCGCGTAAACCTCCGCCCCTTTTTTCACGAACTCCTTCGACTTGGCTTCCATGCCTTGCTTGAACGCTTCTTCCTCGGCGATGCCTTGTTCGGCGGCGTATTTGCGGACGTCTTCGGTGATCTTCATCGCGCTTATTTCCGTTGTTCGTCCAACAATGCCTCCAGTTCGGCAATGGATTCAAGGTCTTTAGGTCGGCCTGCCGCGCGTTTGAGTTTGATCAGCATCGGCAAATCCACGCATTTGAATTTCACGTCATAAGCTTCAACCTCGAACGTATGCGATAGCAGATCGCGATAACCACCGCCGCCGACGACTTCGCCGAGCAAATCCAAATCACCCAACGCTGTGATCAAAGTGAAGTTGAGTCCGTTGCGAATGGTGCGTTCGTCCCAGGAAAACGGCAAACCCGGCGGAGCGCCACGCAAATAGGGAGTGACAGAATGAAGCACTTTAGCAAGTCGCTTGATATTTTCAGAGTTGCGCGAGTAAACGACATCGACGTCGAAAGTGAGTCGCGCTGAACCGTGGATGTTCCCCGCCACTCCGCCGATGAGAATGAATTCGACATCGCCTCGCACCAGCAGCGGCAGGAGTTTGTCGAATTGCGTGCTCATCGCTTTTTGGAACGCGCGCGTTTTCCAGCCTCGCGCAAGGTCGAAGCAAACGCACTGAAGCTGACAAGTTTTTCCAATCGTTGCGCGTGAGACAGTTTCAAGTTCTCACGCAACAATGTCCTGTCCACGTCGCGCATGTAAACTTCCACGACTGGATCACGATATGTTTTGGCTTTCATCGACAATTTAAATTATCAGGTTCACACCTTCGCGTAAACCTCCGCACCCTTTTCCACAAACTCCTTCGACTTTTCTTCCATGCCTTTTTTCAACGCAGCCTCTTCGGCGATGCCTTGTTCCGCCGCGTATTTGCGGACGTTTTCGGTGATTTTCATCGAGCAGAAATGCGGGCCACACATGGAACAGAAATGCGCGGACTTCGCGCCTTCTTGCGGCAAGGTTTCGTCGTGGAATTCGCGCGCGGTTTCGGGATCGAGGCCAAGGTTGAATTGATCTTCCCAACGAAATTCAAAACGCGCTTTGCTCAAGGCGTTGTCGCGAAGTTGCGCGCCGGGATGGCCTTTCGCCAAATCCGCCGCGTGCGCCGCGATTTTGTAAGTGATGACGCCGTCTTTCACATCTTTCTTGTTGGGCAAACCGAGATGTTCTTTGGGCGTCACGTAACAAAGCATCGCGCAGCCATACCAACCAATCATCGCCGCGCCGATTGCGCTGGTGATGTGATCGTAGCCGGGCGCGATGTCGGTCGTGAGCGGCCCGAGCGTGTAGAACGGCGCTTCGTGGCACCATTCGAGTTGCTTGGTCATGTTCTCGTGAATCATGTGCA
>JBKJOA010000498.1:0-7861 GCA_046593365.1 Limisphaerales bacterium | reverse complement strand
CATTCTCGCCCGGATTTAATTTGCAAACGTCCGGCTTCGTCGCGCACAGACCTTTGCTTTGATTTTCATTCGCCCAAAACAGATTCCAGGCCCAACGGCTCGCGTTCGCGTTCTCTTATAAATCCTGATTCAACCTGTTGGGTAATTTTCTGAAGCACCCCGGCTGATGAAAATTTTAAATGGGGAATCAAGTCGGCGGGGAAAAATTATTCCTTCGCCCCGCGAATGCGAAACAGATCGATCAATCTTTTGTCGCGCGTGGTCTTGGCGAGATCGAGCGGGGTTCGCCCGTCTCTTCCGGTGGCGTTCATATCCGCGCCTTTGTTGATCAACATTTCAGCGCAGTCGTAGTGACTCAGCGAGACGGTGTAATGGAGCGGTGTTAATCCATTCGCGTCTTTTGCGTTCACCTTGGCTTTATGTTTTACGAGTATTTCGATCGCTTCAGGATTGCCGTAGCAAGCGGCCATGTGCAATGGCCTCCAGGTATCGGTCGGATTGCGATTCTCCAACTGCGCATCAATGAGGCCCGGGTGTGCTTTTAATAATTGTTCCAGCCGGACATTGTCTCGTGTGGACAAAACATTTCTTAACTCAGCACGATGATCAGTTGCCTTCATCGCAAGCATGATTAATCCCGCCAAAACGAGCGCCGAAATTAGGATTGCTGCAATCACCTTCTGTCTTCCGGGAGATGATTCCTTCGCTACTGTCTTATTTTTCATAAACAACACGACCGTCCACGATGGTTAACACCCTGCGCGCATTTTGGATTTGAACGGGATCGATCTCAAATAATTCTGATCCAGCATGACAATGTCCACCAGCTTTCCGGGTGTCAGACTCTATTTACTTATTCCGTACCGTCCATCAATCGCTTGATACGGTTGCATCGAAGCAATGACGGCTGGTTCGCAAAACGCGATGTCATTCGTGCGAGGATGTTGCGCGTGTTTAATTTTGAATCGGCGATCGCACGTTCCATTGTTCTCAGCGGCTTCCTGGTAGATATCGAGCATCTTTGCGTCTTATGACAGTTCGAAATGCTTGGGCAAAACATACGCCGCAAATCTTTCCTGCTTATCGATTGGCACGAGTCCGGTAGAAACGGAACGGGAGATTTGTTTGAGGATCCGTAAAATTAAACACTCCGTTGGTGTTGGAGATGTTGGCGAGATCCAGCCAAGACGCCAGATCAATTGATCCTTGAATAAAGAACTGGCCGCGGTCCGCGCTGAATTCAAGCAAGTGGCTCCCATCGGGCAGAAGGTTGATGGATGAGATTCTTGATTGCGATGAGGTAATTTGCATCGCAGCGATTCCGTTGTTGGAATCTAGCGCAAAGACGCGGTCATCGCCAAAATCCACGGCACCCGTGCCATTTGAATTATCGTTATCGGTGGAAAAATTATTTGTCTCGATCAGAATGGGCGCAGCGTCCGCAGTGTTGAGATCAAACAACTTCACATGATCCGGCGTCTCAATCGCGATACCGGCTAACAAATTATACGCAGGATGAATTCCAATTGGCGCAAGACTGTTGGCGATGCCTGGACTGCCGTGGGTACGAATAACCGTACCGAGGCCGCTCGTTAAATTAAATGAAACCTGTCGCAACGGAACCACGCCGTTGGCTTTACCCCAAAAAGTGTCTCCTTGTCCGAAGGCAATACCAAGTCCAAACGAGCCTACCGTAACGTCGGAGACAACAATCGGATTCGCGGTGAAATTAATCCCGTCGCTCGTTTTAAAAATGGAGACGTTCGTCCCGGTGCGTGAACCAATGAGGATTTGGGTGTTGATTCCAGCACCGCGCACATCGAAAGTGTCCCCCCAACGCTGCGCAATGCCGGGTGAAGGGTTTCCGGAAAAGGCCACCGTTGGAGTCGTTGCTGAATTGTCATTTGCCCAACGATAAATTTGAAAATTGGTAGTGGTTCCGTCCAGTGATAAATTCCCCGCATACACCGCACCGTCATCAGCAACTCCGATCAGACTTAGCGCAAATGTTCCACCGGCAATAACTCCTGAGCCAAGATTTAACACATGCAAATCAAAACCGTTGGTCGAATTCAAAACGTAAATATTCGCACTGCCTGCACGGCTCACCAGTAAAAGGTTTCCCGTGGCCGGATTGTAGGCGAGCCCGCGCTCCGTTGAATTGGTGGTGAGATACGAGCGCGAACCGGGTGCGAAACTCCACAGTGGAAGCAGACGCGTGTTCGGAACTGGGATCACGATGCTCAACACCGCGACCTGACTCGTCGTCGAGCCTGACGGATTGGTGATCACCACATCATAATTACCCGCGTTATTTGTCCCCGCGCTGAAGGAGAGCGTGGACAGAGTTGCTCCCGCAAGATTACTTGCGCCAAAACGCCATTGATAGGTGAGCGTTCCTGGACCATTTGCGGTCACAGAAAAATTCGCGGTGGCTCCCACGTAAACAGTCTGGTTTTGTGGTTGCGCGGTGATGTTTGGCGGAACCACTGTCACGCTGAGAACGGCATTTGAACTGGTGACAGAATTGACTGCGTTGCTGACGACGACCGAATAATTCCCAGCATGAGAAAGCTGCGCGTTGGTTCTTGTGTAACTGTTGGCAGTGGCTCCCTGGACATTGTTCGTTCCGAAACGCCATTGATAAAACAACGGCCCCGAACCGGTGGCGGTGACCGAAAAGGAAACATCGGTTCCAACTGGAGCCGATTGGCTCTGAGGCTGTGCCGTGATGGAAGGAGCGGTGACACCGGCTAATGTAGTCGCGCTGGCCTGACTCGAATTGACTGATGCACCCAGATAATTTGTTCCGCGAACGACGTAGTAATAAGTGGTGCCAGCGTTCAAACCTGTGTCGCTATAGTTGGTGCTGTTCCGATTAAGTGTCGCGACGTGGAGATAAGGCCCGCCATTGGTGGTGCTGCGAGCAATGAGAAAACTCGTTTCATTTGTGGAATTGTCGTTCCAAACCAAATTGATTTGAGAACTGCTGGTCGCAAGTGCGGTCAATCCATTCGGCGGCGACGGAACAGCAACGGGCGGAACGAAAACCAATTTTACTCCATCGACCATCGCTACCGCAGTTGGCTCCGCAAAATTATCCAACACGCGAATCGTGCCGTTGGTTCCGGCCGCGAAAGGAAATCGGCCAAGCAATGTCCAATTGCCGAAATTGACTTGTTGATTGACCAAAACCGTGTTGGAACCCCCGGCGTGATTGACCACGTACGGAACGCCCGCCGAAGCGTCGCCACGAGAAGGATGCCATTGATAAACATTGTAATCGCCCGCCGCCAGGATTGTTGGGCGAAATTGCATGTAATCGGTTCCAACGCCTTGAGCTTTGCGCCAATAATTTGTTCCGAAGGTATTCGTTTCGGTCAACGTTTCGCCGTAAAAGGTGGGCGCAGTCGTTGTGGCAGCAAAGGTCCGCACTGCCGTCCATGCGCCTACGACCGTCGCCTTGCCGTCGTCCAGAACGATGGTGTTGACAATGTTGGATACGATTTGCGGTGTGGCGGCGGCAATGTAGGCGTATTGCTGCGCGCTATGCAGGTCGGCTCGAAAAAAATTCGCCCCCTTGTAACCGCCAACCGTTGGTGGATTCGGATTGGCGGCGAGGTAATCCATAAACTCCATCACGTCTTCGTTTGGTTGCGCGGTCACCGCGCCGTTGCAAATCAAATTTGAACTCAACGTCGATCCATACACATCCTGAATCGGGACGATCGGTTTGATAGCGTTTGTCCAATTGACCGAGGCGCCGTTAATGTTGGTCAAAGGCAATGAATAAAGACCGTTTTGCCAACTTCGCCAACTGACATCAGACCAGTTAATACAAGCGCTGACCGAACCCGTTAACCCGGGATTGGAAAAATGATAAATCTGCGGCATGACGGCGTCGCACCAGTAGCCGAATTCTTTGTAAGGAAATGACGAGTGGACACCTATGATGGCAAAGGGTGAATGCGCCAAAAATTTGTTGGGCCAATTGGATCGGACAGTGGAACAAAGCTCCCAGGCCAGTGTGGGGCCATTCGTTCCTATCCAGGCTTTGTTGCTCTCCCACTCCGCTTCCGCGTCCCAAATAAACCCATCGGCGCCAGCATTGAAATTGTAATTGGCCAAGGCTATTTCGCCTGCAATGTCGTTGCCGTAGGAACGCGTATAACCAAAGATCCAGATGCCGTTGGTGCGAGCAATGTTGCAAAGATTGGACGTGACCTGATTGGGAGAGGCGTAGCTGCAGCCGGTATAATTCGTCGAGCCAGTGCCAATCTTAATGATGAGATAATTGAGTCCAATACTCTTGTAATATTTCATCAAGCTCACTTCGTTCGTGACGCTCGCGATGTGGCCGCCCAGCTTGTTCGTCGCGTCTCTCATGGAAAAAATCCATTCCCCTTTGCCAAGATTGGCCGGATCAATCCCGCCATCTCGAATCACTCCTAACGAATTTCGCGCCAGAAGAACCACTACGGCCACCATTAGGAGTCGAATCGAACGGGCCAACAACTGCGCGGTCGGTGCCTTGAAAGTTCGAAATTGAGAGTGTTTAGACATGATTCAGCGAGAAAAAATTCCTCAAATATATCACACTATTATGCTCAAAAACATCCTCAACAGCAAGCACATATACAGCATGGCCGTGTTCCTGATTTGAATTTTGCGGACCCTAGCTTTGTCGTCCTCGACCAGCCGCAACGGGCGACCTGCAACCTGGTCTTTGCCACCGCCTTGAACGGAGCCATGTTGATTCATTCCCACAGAAAACTCATCAAGGGTGAATAGCAAAAAACCCCGATGAAGAACGTTCATCGGGGTTCGCTAGGCCGACCAAATTTAATTGAAAGCTGGAGTGAGTTCGGAAGATGGGCATTTGCCTTCGTAGAGCAAATCGAGAACCTGTTCGCGCGTCAAAGTGTCATGTTCCAACAATGCCTGCGCAAGCTGATGTGTTTTGTCTTTCTCACGTTGGACAATGTTGAATGCCTCCCGGTCGGCATTTTCCAGCAACCGATTAATCTCCAGCTCCGCATCCTCCCGGTCGGTCTGGTAAAAAAGTTTTTCGCCCATGCCCCAGTCATGGATCATTTGACGAGCAAGTTTCTTCGCCGTGTCCAAATCGCCATGGGCTCCGTTGGTGGTTGCCCCGTAAAATACTTTCTCCGCCGCACGTCCGCCCATGAGCACCACGAGTTCTTCGATCAAAAATGTCTTGCTATGAATATTTTGATCTTCGATCGGCAACATCGTGGTTACGCCCAACGCACTGCCGCGCGGGATGATGCTCACCTTGTAAAGCGACGGGAGCAAAGACTTGTGCAGATTGATAATGGTGTGGCCCGCCTCGTGATAAGCGACCATTTCGCGCTCTTCCTTTTTTAACACCATCGATTTTCGTTCCTTGCCCCAGCGAACTTTGTCGCGCGATTCCTCCATCTCATGCAGCCCAATCTCTTCCAAATTGTTTTGAGCCGAAAGAATCGCTGCTTCGTTGAGAATGCTCGCCAGATCAGCCCCCGAAAGATCCGGGGTCGTTTGCGCGATTAAATCAAGCACCTTCTCCTTATTGTGAATGGGCTTTTCCTTCGCGTGGCTGGCCAGGATGGCTCGGCGTCCTTTTCGATCGGGCAAAGGCACATGAACTTTTCGATCGAACCGACCGGGACGCAGCAACGCCTCATCTAAATCTTCCGGGCGATTCGTCGCACCGAGCACCACGATTCCGTCGCTCGGTTCAAATCCATCCATCGCAGCCAATAACGCATTGTTGGTCTGCTGCAATTCACCGTGCCCATCCTGTTTGCGCTTTTTCCCAAGACAATCAATTTCGTCAATGAAGATGATGGCCGGCTTGTTTTTCGCCGCTTGCCGGAAAATATCCCGAATCCGTTTGGCTCCAACGCCGACGAAAATTTCGTTGAAATCGCTGCCATGCGCGCTGAAGAAGCTTGCCTCCGCTTCACCCGCTATCGCCTTGGCCAGCATGGTTTTTCCAGTTCCGGGCGGGCCGATGAGCAGAATTCCTTTGGGCAATGTCCCGCCAAACCGTTTGTATTTTTTTGGGTTTTTCAAAAAATCGACAACTTCCTGCACTTCACTTTTGGCTTCTTCCACGCCCGCCACATCGGAGAAACGGGTGTTCGGCCGATGTTTGACGCGATGCCCCTTGCGGCTCTTGCCCATGTTCATCTGGTGAACCATCAATCCAATGACCAGCCCGCAAATGATCAGCGGCGGCAAAAGATTAATGAGTAATGCCGTCCCCCCCTTCCCTGGGATTTCCACTTTGATCGCTTTTCTTTCGAGCAACGCCTTGAGTTGCGCTTCATCGAGATGCGTCGTGATTTTAAATTTTGCAGCTTGTTTGCCGGACGATTCCTTTCCTTGCACCGAATAGATTCCGGAATAAACGGTCGGCGACACGGTGGCTTGGGTAACGGAATTGGCTGCAATCAAATGCTGCAATCGAGCTGGACTAATTTCCGGGGTGGGAATGGAAAGTGAATAGAATAAAAACGAAGATGCAGCAACGAGTGAAAGCGAAATGCCGAGAATAATTCTTTTGCTTTTTAACATGATTTTTTTAACGGTCCTTGTCTATCGAAGGAAAACATACTGAGTAAAATTACCAACAGGGTTTAACCTCCGAACCAAATCGCATCATTCTTTATGCCAAGCGGTGGACTTTATCATGCCAACATTAGATTTCTGAACGACACCCTCTGGTGACACCTCGCGCAACTCCTTTTTTGACCGACGACAAAAATTCCAATGGAAACAACCCTTTTCGAAATTACTGTCCAAACACGAGACATAATTATCTAAAAAATGGAATTGCGGCGGATGGAATGCCCATATGCTTCACCGATCCAGATTTACGCTCGACGAATCAGTTTTGCCGCAAACCAACCCACGAGGACTACCAATGGAAGAACTTTCCAATTGTAGCCGCGCGTTACGGCTGTTGGAAAATGATAGCTGAGCATAATGAAAACAATTGGCACCGCCATGAAGGTGTTGTGGCGCGAGGCATTCTTGGCGCGTTTGGCTTCTTCGAGGTTCGGCGTTTGCCCTGCTTTGAGCGCGGCCACCATTCGCCGTTGCGCGGGAAGAATTCGCATCCAGACGTTCGCCACCATGATCGTGCCAAACATCGCGCCCAATTGCAGGTATGCCGCGCGTCCGGCAAAATAACGAGTCAGAAACGAACTTAGCGCGACAATCAGAATAAAAGCCACGACAGGCAAAAGTTTTTCGTTTTTGAAAATTCGCCCGAGCACCACGTCATAAATAACCCAGCCCACCACCAAAAGTCCCAGACTTAAACCAATCGCTTCGTTATTCGAAATGCGCGAATCCTCAGCGCTAATCATCAGTCCGCCCATGTAATAAACCACGACAAACAAACAGAATCCACTCAACCAGGTGATTGCTGCCTCCCAGCGGAACCAGTGCAACGTCTGCGGCATCAGTTGCGGCACTTTTTGCTTTTCCACACGATAAAAACCGCCGCTATGCACCATCCAAACCGGCTCACCTTTTTCGGTCGTGCTATTTTCCAACTCAGTGAAACGACCGTCGAGCCACGTAAAAAAATAAGTTGTTCCCACCCACATGATGCCCGCGAAAACGTGAACCCAACGAAGAATTGCGTCGAGCCATTGTGCGAGGTCTGAGTTCATAGGATTAGATTAAGTTTTCGCTGCTTGCTTCTAAATGAGATGGAAGCTTATCGCAGGATGCAACTGAAAACATAATTTGGTGTTCGATTGAAATGTGAAGATAGAATAAAGATGTGAGCAAAAATTTTTTAATCGTTCTTTTATTTGTCGTAGGGTTATTTGCTTTTTTAGCA
>JBKJOA010000240.1:0-4816 GCA_046593365.1 Limisphaerales bacterium | reverse complement strand
CATCAGGGTCGTGAGAACCGCCATGATCACCAGCACGGCGAAGAGCCCTTCCGAGATGATGCCACGTTGGAGGCCAATGTTGATAATGATCAATTCCATGAGGCCGCGCGCATTCATCAATGTGCCGATGCCGAGTGCTTCGCGATTAGGAATACCGGTGGCGCGCGCGGCCAACCAGCACGCCACGCCTTTACCGAGCATCGCCGCTACAAGCACCGCACCGCACATCAGCCAGAGGAAACCAGTGTTGAGCAGGCCGATCTTAGTGTTCAGTCCAGAATACGTGAAAAAGAGCGGGAGGAGCAACGCCACGGTGAGCGGTTGGATATGGCTGACGAGGTCGCGCACCACGACACCACGGGGCATCGCAGCACCCATAACGAAAGCGCCGAAGACCGCGTGCAACCCAACGAGGTCGGTAAACCACGCACCGACGGCCATGAGCGCCAGCCCCACCACGAGGCCTGCTTCGGTGAGCGCACCATCCTTTACAAGCCATGCTTTCGCACGGACGAGCAGCGGGCGCACGACCAGCAAGGTAAAAGCGACGTAAGCTACGCCACCGCCGATGTTGACCAGCGCGTGGTTCCAATTGTTGTCGAAGCTGGCCAGCACCACGGCGAGCAAGCACCAAGCGGTGGCATCGTCGAGCGCCCCCGCACCAAGAGCAACTGTCCCCATCGTGGTGCCGGTGAGTTTTTTGAAATGGATGATCCGCGCGAGCATTGGAAACGCCGTGATGCACATGGATGCGCCAAGGAAAAGCATCGCTTCCATTAGTGAAGTCTTCTTTGGAAACAGCTCCGTGTGATGAAAGAGTATCCAGGCCAACCCGGCACCGAGGATAAAAGGCGCGACCATTCCTGCGACCGATACCGCAATCGAACTCTTCAGCCGCTTCCTCACGATATCGACGCGAAATTCCATCCCGACGACGAACATGTAAAGAGCCAGTCCAAGCTGTGATGCCGGAAACAGATAACTCTGCGTGTCGCGAACAGTCTGCGTCTTATCCCATGGAAAAAGCCAGTTTTGCGCTTCTGGCCAGAGCAGCCCAAAGAGCGACGGGCCGAGCAGCACTCCGGCAAGCATTTCCGCAACGACCTGCGGCTGCCCGAAGCGCGCGGCGATGGCCCCGACCAGACGGCAAAAAAGAAGGATGATTGTGATCTGAAGAAAAAATTGGACGGCAAGATGCAGATTGTTCATGTATATTTTGTCACTTCCACCAACATTAACCAAACGGAGTACTGTAGTGGAAATAACATTTTGCTATCGCATTGATAGCGAACCGCGATAATAGATCAGCATGGATCTCCGCCATTTTCGTTATTTTCAAGCCGTCGCTGAAGAGTTGAGCTTTTCCCGGGCGGCCCGGCGTTTGAACGTCGTTCAGCCAGCTCTGAGCCGTGCGATCAAGGAGCTTGAGACCGAACTCAACGTGGAACTGCTTGCCCGCACCCGGCGCGTGGTCAGTCTCACTGCTGCCGGCAAGGCTTTGCTCGATGACACGTCGTTGATGTTTGACCGATTGGACCAGACTATCCGTCGCGTGCGTCGTGCAGCCGCAGGACAGACAGGAGAGTTGCGTCTGGGTTACATTGGGCCGCCTACACAACGGTTCCTCGGTCGATTGCTCGAAGAATACAAGAGGCGTTGCCCGGATGTGACGGTGCATCTTGAGGAACGCACACCGGAGCGCGTGTGGGAAATGGTGGCAAAAGGACGCTTGGATATCGGCCTCACCCGCCCCGTTCTCGCCCATGCGGCATGGCGCATGGAGATGTTACAACTGCGCGACGAGCGACTGTGCGCGGCCGTTCCTTTAAACCATCCCTGGGCCACCAGAAAAACCGTGTCGTGGGGCAGCCTCTCTGCACAGACACTGATCGTGCTGGCGCGGCGCGAAGGCGCTGGCCTTCACGATGAAATTCTCGCGGCCTGCCGCCAAGCAGGCTTCACTCCAAAAATCGGACACGCGCCGAGCCTCATCAGTACCATTCTGCGGTATGTCGAAAGTGGGTCCGGCGTTGGTATCGTTCCCGAATGTCTCGCTGAAACGGACAAGTCAGCGCGTTGGATCGCCGTTCGGCTTACTCCTTCTCGCACGATCCCGTTGGTGTTGGTATGGAAAAACGAACGCGAGGAACCACCCGCTGCCGCCTTCCGGGCATTGATGTCCGAGTGGATTCGTGACGGCAAGCTATGGCGTTCCGAGTCATAGATTTGCTACCAACCCGTTCTTCGGCGAGCAAACAATTTAGAATAACAGGCTGAAACGAGTTGCCCGCGAATTCTGCCGCAATAAAAGCATGGCCGACGCCGCGCCGGAAAGCGCACCGCCAATCACGACGACATCGTAGCTTAAGGCATCGTCTGAGTTCATCGAATTCATTGCAGAAGAATAATCCGGCGGCAACCCCGAATGCAATCGCGCTGCTGGAGTATTGCCACATTCGCAAATATTCCTCTATCCTCGCACGATTATGAAATTAATTTACGACGTAGCCATCATTGGCGGGGGCCCTTCGGGCAGCACGGCGGCTACCTTCCTCGCGCGTCAGGGACACAAAGTCCTCGTGCTGGAACGGGAGAAATTTCCCCGCTTCCACATTGGCGAATCGCTTCTGCCCCATAGTATGGATGCGTTCGCGCGGCTTGGTGTCGTCGAGAAATTGGACGCCAGATTTTTGCCGAAATATGGCGCGGAAATCACCACTTCCTGCGGGACGAACAGCGCGAAAAATCTCTTCAAAAACGGACTCCGGGCGAAACACGGGCACGCCTACCAGGTCACGCGTTCCGAGTTCGACAAGCTGCTGCTCGATCACTCGGCCGAAAACGGCGCGACGGTGATGGAGGAGACAAATGTCGAAGCCATCGACTTTGGCCCGGATCAAGTCGGCATCACGATCAAGACCAGCACCGGTACGAGGAAGATCGCTGCGCGCTATTTGTTGGATTGCAGCGGTCGCGGCTCGGTCGTCGGAAATTATTTCAAGCTCAAGCAAAATTATGCTAACCTCAAAAAATTCTCCGTCTTTGCACACTACGAAAACGTGGCGCGCGACGCGGACGTCAACGGCAGCTTCATCCGGCTCATTCGCGGACTTGACCGTTGGTTCTGGATGATTCCGCTCACCGCCACGAAGATGAGCATCGGCATTGTGATGGACATCGTGGACTTCAAAGCAATGAAGAAGACTCCGGAGGTCGCGTTGGACGACGCAATCCGCGAGCAGCCGCAAATCTGGAGTCGCATGACGCAAGCAACCTTGGTGACGGAGGTTTATTCGGCAAGCGACTATTCCTACCGCAACACCACTCTCGTCGGCGACCGCTGGCTGCTCGCCGGTGATGCCGCAGGCTTCATCGACCCGATTTTCAGCACAGGGGTCTTCCTCGGCATCCGTTCCGGAGAACAGGCTGCGAACGCGCTCGACGAGGTACTAAAGAATCCTCGCTGTCGCGCCGTCGTTTTTAAAAAATATGAACGCAGCGTAAACCGCGTGATGAATCTTTACCTGCGCTTTGTCAGTAACTGGTATAAGCCGCAATTTGCCGAAGTCATCACCCACCCTGTGAACCACCTGCAACTCGCCGCGACCGTCAACGCTGTGCTTGCCGGAAACTTGAGCAACAGCTTTTCCATTTGGTGGCGGATGGAAATTTTCTACCTTGTCGTCTTTCTCCAACGCTACTTCCCGCTCTGCCCCCGCGTTTCGTTAGACCCAAAAGACTGCACGCTGCTTTCTGCCCAGCCCACTGCCGGAAAAACGGTCGCAGCCGTATGACTTGTTCATGACATTGAATATTGACCGAACAACAGACAACTTCGGGTCGTTGCCATCGCCTGCCATTCTTTGGCGGTAGTCGATGAGCAGCTTGCCTTGTATTTTTCCGAGTCTGATCTGCATACCGCGGCGGACGCTTTCAATCTTTACTTAGCAACGGTCGTGACACTAGACATCCAAATGACATCCTTAACCGAATCACCCGCGGACACATTGAGGTTTAGCGAGTTGTTGTACTTGACCGGAGCCTTGATCGTTTTCCCGATCCACTTGTGAATTTCCGAGTGTCCATCGGCAAACGAGAAGCCACAAGCGCCATTGTGGTAACTGGCCGGGAAATCAATAATCTTCGCGGTGATGTCACCTGGTTCCGCCATTGCCACCGCAAAAGCACCGTCGTTGATGCTGTCGGGGTGTTCATCCACGAACACAAAGGTTTTAGAGGGAAACTTGATTTGGGCAGACTTTCCGTAAACCCGATATTTGGTGCTGGGACGGGTTTCTGACAGCCATCCCCCGTTGTCAAACACTTGGCTCATCGAGTTGCTGCGGACTCGTGGCGATCTCACACCAGCTCTGGTGGTGCTTGCTTGGTCCGCCGGACATTTCCAAATGGCATAACTATTTTTACCGATGTATGGCATGAGAGGGCTTTTTGCGAGATTCACATTTACATCGTAGTTGCTGGCATTAAAACCGTCGAAATTCAAATTGCCGGTACACCAATTGACGCGTTTTTGAGCAGGATCAACGTCTAATGAAGCGAGCAACAAGTCGTTGTAGTCATCGGGATACATTTTCCATCCGAGCATCATCTGGCGCAGATTATTCATACAACCGACGCCTTGGGCTTTGGTCTTGGCCTTGGCCAGCGCGGGCAATAACAGGCCCGCCAGAATGGCGATGATGGCAATCACCACCAGCAACTCAATTAAAGTGAAACCATGCGCGATGGTCTGCCTCTTAGCAGTGGTTTGATTCATAGAATTACTTTGGTTCAGAGACAATGTGCCACAGGTATT
>JBKJOA010000277.1:0-15202 GCA_046593365.1 Limisphaerales bacterium | reverse complement strand
CAAAATCCCTCCTGGCGGAGGGGCAAACCACAAAACCCGTCGGTGTCATTTAATGTGAGACAACGAATCCCCTGATTTATCCAAATCCCCGGTGTCATTTATCCTTGAGGCAACAGGTTGATCTGAGCGCAACGAGAGTTTTGGTTCAGGTATTCCGTGTTTTCTCGGCTTCAATTACCCCACGCAAGCGACCGTAGCAATGAGCGAGAAACCAAAGGCAGACTGCCGCAGCGACACCGACCAAAAATAAGAGTTCATTCCCAGCAATCAGCGTCGGCAGAACCGTAAGGGCAATGCGGACAGTTGATGGCTTGGCCTGCCATCTCAGCGGGAAACTCAATGTGTCCGCCGCACTTCTGGCAACTGCATTTGGCTTCCGTGGTCATTTCCCTTCTTTATCTGCTGCAATTCTTTTTTGGCGAGCATTTTATTTCATATTTCTCGGTTGAAATTCAGAAAAAGTTTGGCTCGCCCGCATAAAAAAATTACTCTCGCACTCGTGCCTGTTCAGTTCACGATTCTCGGCAGCGGTTCCGGCGGCAATTGCGCCTATCTCGAAACGGATGAAGTCCGTTTGCTCATCGACGCCGGATTCAGCGGTCGCCAAATCCGCCAGAAACTCGCCGCCATTTCCCGCGCACCGGAAGGTCTTTCGGGCATTCTCATCACCCACGAGCATTCCGATCACATCTCGGGACTCGTCGGACTCGCGGCGCGATTGAACCTGCCGATTTATTGCAATCGCCAAACCCGCGAAGCGATCGAATCCCAACTGGGCATCAAAGTGAACGGCCAAATTTTTGAGACCGGCCATTCGTTTGAAATTGGCGATGTGCAAGTGGATACCTTTTCCATTCCGCACGACGCCATTGATCCGGTCGGATTTCTTCTTCGCACACCGGCGGGAAAAATCGGTTTTCTCACCGACCTGGGCCACGCGACAAAATTGATTATCGAGCGCGTTCGCTCCTCGAACATCCTCGTATTGGAAACGAACCATGACGTGCAGATGTTGCAGGATGACCCGAAGCGTCCGTGGAGTTTGAAACAGCGTATCCTGAGTCGGCATGGGCATCTTTCCAATGAAGCGGCCGCGGATGTTGCCGAGCAGATTGCTTCGTCCGATTTACGCCATATTTATCTCGGACACCTGAGCCGCGATTGCAACAAACCGGAACTCGCCCATCGCGCGGTGGCAGGCCGAATGCACAAACTTGGCGCATCTCACATTGGCGTCGAACTAACCTCGCAGGATGCCCCCTGCTCCACGTTGCATCTGCCAACCATCACGCAGACGAGCACCATTCCAGCCGCCTTGCACGAAACTTTTACGAAGACCATTTCCAGCCTTCCTTCCGCGCCAGCATTTATGCCGGATGTATTTGGCCAGCAATCGTTGCTGTGATTTTATGAAAACAATTTCTGTTTTATTCGTGGTCGCCTTCATGGTTATGAATCTGGCGGCGCAAACTGCTCCTCCCGATCCTGAGAAATTACCGGCAACAATTAATCCTACGAAAAAAGTTCATTACATCAGCATCGACAAGCTCTTTGGACCGGCCAACTCAAATTGGGTTGCGTCGCTCAAAATCCTGACTGGAGCGGATCATGTCACTGAACCAGTCACCATCGAAGGACACACCGGTGTTCGGGTGATGGGCGTAAAATTCAACACAGCCGACGCGCAATTCCAAACCTGGGCCAGCCAGCATGAAGTGGATATTCTTCTGCAGGTTTACGGAGATGAGGCGTTGGTCAATGAGAAAGGCGAATCGCGCTATTTCAATTTTCTGACCGGCACTCTGCCGGAACCTATTGCGGTGGACGGCGGAAGTTTTCCCGCCTCGGCCAACAATAAAAAATGGAATTGGGTTTTATTTCGCATTCCAAATGGGCTGCGCCACATGGACGGTGGACGTCTTATCGGCACCATTCATCCAAAAGCCCGTGGCGATTCACCGGTGGCTGGCGTGTCCGTGTTGAGCGGACAAAATGGTGGAACGATTCGTCTGGATGGCCTACACGATTTGAAGGTTCGGTTTGTCGCTTTTGGAGAAAAAGGGGCGTTCGGCGAACCGCAACAAATCAATATTTTTTGATCAACCTGCATCGGTCAGGCGAGCAATTCTTGAATTTCTTCCCAGCTCAGCGTCTCGGCTAATTGTTCTTCGCCAGCCAGGGTGGCCTTGATGACTTCACGTTTGCGGGTTTGCAATGTCAGAATCTTTTCTTCAATGGTGCCGCGCGCGATCAACTTGTAACTGGTCACGACTCGCGTCTGTCCGATGCGATGAGCGCGATCCGTCGCCTGATCTTCGACGGCAGGGTTCCACCACGGATCGAAATGAATGACGGTATCGGCGCCCGTGAGGTTCAACCCTACCCCGCCCGCCTTGAGGCTGATGAGAAACACGGGGATGCGTTCGTTTGATTGAAAGCGCGAGACGACTTCGCCACGATCTTTGGTCGAGCCGTCGAGGTAACAAAAATCAATTCCTTCGCTGGAAAGTTTTTGCTTGAGCAAAGTCAACAGACCGACGAACTGGCTGAAGACGAGCACGCGATGGCCACCATCCAAAACTTCCTCAAGCAATTCACTGAATGCTTCCATTTTTCCGGAATCTTCGTCCTTGAGTTTCTGTGTCCCCGGTTCGTCGCCCTCCAACTTCAGCAGGCGCAAGTCGCAACAAACCTGACGCAGACGCAACAACGCTGTCAGCACGATCATTCTACTTTTCTGCAAACCTTGCGCATCCACCGCGTTCCCGACTTCGCGCCGTGTCGCATCCAGAATTTGCTGGTAAACTGTCGTTTGATCTTTTGTCAGGTCGCAGAAGGAAACCTGCTCCAGTTTTTCCGGCAAATCTTTGGCAACGTCGCGCTTCAATCGGCGCAGGAGAAACGGCTTGAGCCGCCGCGCCAGACGCGATTGGACTTCGGCATTTTTTTCTCGCGTGATCGGGATTTCGTAACGCTCGCGAAAATCTTTGGCCGCACCGAGATAACCCGGCATCAGAAAATCGAAGATGCTCCATAAATCCAAGACAGAATTCTCCAAAGGCGTGCCCGTCAGAACAAGTCGTTGCTGCGCACGAATCGCCTTCACAGCCTGCGCATTTTGCGTCTGCCGATTTTTAATGTGCTGCGCCTCGTCGAGAATCACCGTCTCGAATTTGAGATCGCGATATTTCTCTGCATCACGGCGAATCAGCGCATAACTCGTCACGACTAAATCCGCCTCCGAAATTTTCTCGAAGAACGAATGTCGATCCGCACCATGCAGCGCGAGAACTTTTAGCTCCGGCGTGAATTTTTTAACTTCGGCGACCCAGTTGAAAACAAGACTCGTCGGGCAAACCACCAGCGTCGGCAAAGTACGTTTTGCAATCGTTTTTAAAAACGCCAATGCCTGCAATGTTTTGCCCAATCCCATTTCGTCGGCGAGAATGCCGCCGAAACCATTCGCGCGTAAAAAGTGCATCCACGCTACTCCGTGCTTTTGATACGGGCGCAGCACCGATTCCAAATCGCCCAGCGGGGGACATTCGATTTTGGTTTCGCCACTTTGTTGTTTCGCACGAAAACTCCAATCGGTCGGCGCTTGAATCTGCCACCCATTTTTCTCCCGCAAAGTTGATTCAAGAAATCCGGCCTGGGCGTTGTTGAGGCGATAACCTTGCGCGTGTTGTTGCGGGGCGGCATCCAGCAAAACTTCCTGCAATTCTTCCACCGCGCCGGTGTCGATCACTGCAATTTTTCCATTCTTCAAACGCGTGTGGCTTTGCCCGGACAAAACAAGTCGTTGAATTTCCGCGGGCGAAAACCGTTCGCCGCTGTTCGACGAAAAAGAAACATTCAGATCAAACCATTGCACGCCCGACGAGGTGACCTGAAACTGCGGCTCAACCCATTCCAGATTTTTCGCGGTGCTGAATTGCAAACGTTCTTCGAGCGTGACCTCCCATTCTTTTTGCAGACGCGGGTAGTCGCGCGCGAAAAAATTAAGTACCTGGTTTTGACCGACGAGTTGATAACGGCCTTGCGCGTCCGGTCCATGAAATCCGGAGCCAAGTAATCGCCCGAGCGCCTTCTGTTCAGAGGCGAGGTCGCGAGTGGAATAGCGCGTCGGAACAGTGGGGTCGGGCAACCAAAGCGTCTCCGCACTGGAAGTGACGCCTAGCGTCATAATACGATTGCCGTATGTGCATTGAAGTTGGGCATGCAATTGCGCCAGACCGCCAGCGAGGTTAAGCAAAAACTTCGGCTGATGCGGTTCCAGCGAGAAATCTTCAAGCACAAAATTGGCTTCGAGATCGCAACTGTTTTGGAGGGCGTGCCAGTCTTGACTGAGAAATTGAGGGACGGCTGCGCGGGGGAGTCGGACGGGAGCGTGAAGTAATTCCAAGTAGGGTTTTGGCAAACTGAGCGGTTGAAAAGTGTTATCGCGAAACAGCCACACACTCGCGCCGGACAAGATTTTCGCAGGATTGCTATTCGATTTGAGTGAGAGGGAGATTTCGCCGGAAGATTCCAACGAGACGCGCAAAGGGAGGCGGAGCGCTTCGCGGAGAACCTGGAGGGGTTGCGCTTTGCCAATGGAGAGGCGCGGATGTTCGGCGAGCGCGGGTAGAAAATCTGCCAGGGCGTCACCATTTAGCATAAGCATTGCGGGGATTTTGTCAGGCGAAAGTTTCTCGATCTGATCCAACAACTCGGCGTCAAGTGAGGAAAACTGGAATGGCTGTGTGGTGGGAAGCGCACTGAGCGGCATGCGTCCGTTTCGCCATTTCCCTTCGAAACACAGCATGATTTTTCCTTTGTCGAGCGCTTGCGAAAGATTCGGCGGGAAAATGACAAACAGCTCTGCGGGTTCACCCGGTTCACCGCTGAGAGCGCGCAGAAGTCGGCGCACCGGAAGCGCGGCGGAAGCGGAGCTTTGTTTCGCAATCGCTGAAGCGGTCGGGCCGGGTAAAGCTGCGACTGTTTCAGGATGCCCGCGTTTCAGATGATGCAACCCGACCGCCACCGAATGAGCGCAAATAGTTCCCCATTCACGAGAGGCGCGGCAGTGACAAACGTTTTCGATATCGATCGTACTTTTGATGACGAGGCCGGCGCGATATGAGACGGAGCCTTCCTGCACGACACCTCGAAGCATGGGCGGAGTCCAATTCGAACTGAGCACGGAACGCGTTTCGAGACACGCTCGTGCTTGCTTCATGGCTTCCCAGCCGGCGATTTGCGCAAGAAAGTTTTCGTTCAGTTCAATTTGGCTCATTTACTTTCTGGTCGAATATTGAACGTGCAGCTTCGCCGGTGGCAGGATCGATGACAAAATTTTTGTGTTCTCCGTTTTCAGTGTAACTTTATCCATTGTTGCCCTGTATAAAACGCTTGTATATCTTTTCACCTCTTTTTTAGGAAACATGAAGAACGAAACCGGGAAACAAATTAACAGCGACATCGCCGAAAACAACGGGCCCAATCCGAAGGAAACATCGGGTGTCGAGACACAATTGACAAAGGAGCAGTTGGCGGAACTTTTGGAACGCGCCGAAAAATCCGATGAATATTGGGACCGATTGCTGAGGCAGACGGCCGATCTTGAGAACTATAAAAAGCGCGCAACTCGAGAAAAGCTGGATGCGACCAAATACGCCACCGAATCACTGCTGCAAAAGCTGATACCGGTCATGGATAATTTTGAAGCGGCCCTGGCCTCCGCGTCCGGTCCCGGCGCGTCCGCAGAATCGTTACAAACGGGCGTGAACATGATTTACACGCAGTTGAAATCCGCTTTGGCTGATTCTGGATTGGAAGAACTTGATGCGACAAACAAGCCGTTTGATCCCAATTTTCATGAAGCCGTTTCACAACGGGAAACAGCCGATTTTCCAGACGGCCAGATCATCCAGCAGCTTCGCAAAGGTTACAAGTTGCGGGACCGGCTCATCCGTCCAGCCACTGTCATCGTCGCGAAAAAGCCTGCCGTTGAATAAATATGGCCAAACGCGATTACTATGAGGTGCTCGGCGTGGACCGCAGCGCCGACGCCGAAGAAATAAAAAAGGCTTACCGCAAACTGGCAGTGAAATATCATCCAGACAAAAATCCGGGTGATAAGACCGCTGAGGACCAATTCAAAACATTGGGTGAAGCTTACGAAGCGTTAAGCGATCCGCAAACGCGCGCAGCCTATGATCAATATGGCCACGCCGCATTCGATCCGCGGCGTCGCGGGTTCGGTCACGGCGGCGGGTTCCATGATCCAGCCGATATTTTCCGGGAAGTCTTCGGCGGCAGTGGCGGTGGAAATATTTTCGAGAATTTATTTGGTGGCGAACGGCGTGATCCGAACGGGCCACAGCGCGGAGCGGATTTACGCTACGACATGGAAATCAGTTTCGTGGAAGCAGCGCTCGGTTGCGAAAAAGAAATCTCGGTAACAAAGCCGGCCGCCTGCGAAACGTGTCAAAGCACCGGTGCCGAAAAAGGTTCTACGACCAAGACTTGCACGACCTGCGGCGGACGCGGTCAGGTGATCAGTTCTCGCGGCATTTTTAGCATCGCACAGACCTGTCCGCGTTGTGAAGGTCGTGGAAAAATCATTGATAAGCCGTGCAAAGTTTGTCATGGCAGCGGCCGGCACGAACGCACGTCCAAAATCAAATTGAAGATTCCGGCGGGCGTGGACACCGGTTCACGATTGCGGTCTTCGGGAAACGGAGAAGCCGGAACGCGCGGTGGTCCTGCGGGGGATTTGTATGTCGTGCTGCATGTCAAAGCGCATGAAATTTTTGAGCGCGAAGGCGACGATTTGATTTGCGAAGTGCCAATCAGTTTTGTGCAAGCCGCGCTGGGGGCAGAAGTTGAAGTTCCCACGTTGACAGGCACAGCGCAGATCAAAATTCCACCGGGCACACAACCTGCCACATTGTTTCGAGTCAAAGGCAAGGGAATCAAAAATGTGCAGGGGTATGGCATTGGCGATCTGCATGTGCGGGTGACGGTGGAGGTGCCAACTCATTTGAACAGCGCGCAGCGGACGAAGATTCAAGAATTTTCGGAACTCTGCGATGCCAATGTAAACCCGATCAGCAAAGGTTTTTTCGAAAAGGCGAAGAATTTGTTTCGCTGAAGCAAGCTGGTATCACCGGCGTCCACGAGTAAGTTCGTTAGTCCATGCACCGTTTTTATCTACCACCTCACGCGAACACACCGACACTGACGTTGTCGAATCGCGAGGCACATCACGCGGCGCAAGTATTGCGGGTGCGGGTGGGCGAACGCGTGGCGGTTCTCGATGGAACCGGCCACGAATTCATCTGCGAAGTTCAAGCTGTTTCGCGCAAATCTGTATCGCTCGAAGTTCAGCAAAAAAAATTTACTCCACCGTTTCCGTATCGAATCACTCTACTCCAAGCCATTCCAAAAGGGAAAATCATCGAGTCCATTATTCAGAAGGCAACCGAGCTGGGCGTGGCGCGGATTGTCCCGATTCTTTCGGAACGCGTAACCACTCATCTGGACAAAGAAACTTCGACCGACAAACTGGAGAAGTGGCGGCTCACCACGATCGAAGCGATTAAGCAATGCGGACAACCGTGGTTGCCGCAAGTGGATGCGCCGATGACACCGAAAACATTCCTGGCGCGCGAAGAAAAATTTGAGTTAGCACTCGTAGCATCGCTGCAAAAGGACAGCCAGCATCCGCGAAAATATTTTGATTCGTTTGTGGCGGCGCAAAAACGGAAGCCACAATCCGTCTGCATCTGGGTTGGTCCGGAAGGAGATTTTTCTCCCGAAGAAATGGAAGAAATTAAATCTGCGGGAGCGCTTCCCGTCAGCCTGGGCCAACTCGTTCTGCGCTGTGAAACGGCTGCGGTCTATGGCCTCTCCCTGCTGAATTACGAACTGGGCAGCAGCGAGGTTTAGCTCTGCTATCTCTCGCCCTTTCAGCCCATTCCAACTTATTTGCTGATCAGTTTTTTAAATTCCGGCGATTCACGAATTGGAGCGAGATTCGGATCAGACTTCGCGTGAGCTTTCAGATCAACTTGCTTTGGATCTTTCTTCAATCGTAGAGCGCTTAACTCAAAAGCCTTTTGTAATGCTTGCGTCGCAGAAATTTTTCCTTGGGCCGCTTGCAACCCGCCAAGATTATACCAGGACTCGGGATTCTCCGGTGCCAGACTGACCATTTTCTGCACTGAGCTTTCCGCGCGTGCAAACATCCCGAGTTGAACGAATCCTTGCGCCACTCCCATGAAGAGCGCTGAATCAGCTTTAGGATCCAACAAAAGTTGATCCAGAATTTTGGCCGCTTCGTTGGTTTGTTTGTTTTGCGTGAGCCGCATGGCCTCATTGAAAGCCGCCTGGGTTTCAGCAACGCGACCAGTCGGAGCGGGCGCGCTTGACTGTTTTTTCATCGCCTCGACTTGTGCGAGCAGGTTGTCGATTGACGGATTATACGCATCCAGTTTCTTGCAGGTTTGAACAATTAAAATTGCGTCGTCAATCCGTTGCATGCTGAGCAGCAGATTGACGTAGCGATAGACGGCCTCAGGGCTGAACGGACAATATGCGAACGCCTGTTTGAAGGTAAAATCAGCCTCCTTGATCATGCGCTGCTGTTCGGGTTGCGACTTCGAATTAACCACGCGCCAGGCGTAAATTCCTCCAATTGAACTGCGCAATTTGGAAAATGCTTTTTGCGCATTGTCATCACGAACAAATTTGTGGTCGCCGATAAACCCTTTGTAGTCATGGCGCAAATAGGTGCGTTCAGCGAAATCGCAAATTTCTTTAACCGTCGTGTCGTATGTAATCCAATTGCCAATGAGTCGATCTGAATATTTGCTCCAGAACTCGTGGTCTTTGTTGAGGACATCCTGCGAAAGTTCCGGCAATGGTTGCCGATTTATTTTCATGATAATCCCGGACGGCGTCAGGTAAGGGTACATCCAGTCGAGCGGAAAACTTTCCTCGACGTAAAATTCGTGATCCGGATTGGCATCGAAAATCATCTTCGTGAGGATGCCATTGATGCTCATCACTGCGACCTGGCCCGAGACCTGAACTTTGCCGTTATCAATTTTAAAATCTTCACCCGGCTTCATTTGTTTCAGGTGATAACGGCGTTGTGCGTCTTCCAGATATTCGTTGAAGGCGCGCTGGGAATCTTCCGGCGACGGCGTTTTGATTTCTTTGGGTGGATAAACCCCCTCAGCGCGTCGGCGCTTCTCAATCCGCGCGCCTAACCCTGTGAATATTTTATCAAGCCAGGCTAAACTTTTTGTCCGGAAAAAGTTTTGAAAAAAGGGCGGGTCGTCCTGCGCGCTGCGGTTGTAATGCGCACGGATGTAGCTCAAATAAGTTCCGTCCGCCAAAGCGTTTTGGGTGATGATGTAAACGTCGCGCCGATCGAATTTCGGATCAAACTTCTTTTCCGGCGGAATGAAACTTTCGCAGAAAATCATATAAGTCGGGGCGAAACGGCCCGGATCTGTTCCACCGAACAAGACCGTGTTACGCGCCATCTCAGGATAAACATTGAAAGGCGGCGTGAACATGTCGTGACCAAACCAGTATCCAAAACGATGGTCATGTTGTTCGTTCTCGGCCCAATGCGAGACAATGAGGTGCGTCGGCATGATGGCGAACAACACCAGCGCTGCGCCGAGGCGAAACCGTTTAATGGAAACAACCGTGAGAAGCAAAAACGCCAGCGTCAGGCCAAGAAGAAATTCGCCCGAAAATATATCCAGCTTATCCTGGCTGGTCTCGAGCGTTTGCACCAAAACGATCAGTGCGATGCCGGAAACCACGGCGGTGCCGCCCATCGCCCATTTTCGATATTTTTCGTATTGCGTGCTAAGCAGGGCACCGATAATCGCCAGTCCATAGCCAAGACCCATTGCAACCATCATGTAAGAAGCGGTGAAGAAAACTTTGGTCAGCTCACGACTTTGCTTGTCCGTGGACGGATTAAGCAAAATCATTAACAACAGCGCGAGGAAAAACCAGATGGCGGTCAACCCAATGATCCACGCGCGCTCTCGCGATTGCATTCGCCGCAGAAAGAAGAAGGGAACAAAAGCGATCAGGAGATAAACTTCATTAAATTCTTCGGCGGCACTTTCGGCATACATCACGACCTGATCTTTGAGGCGAACAATGTCATCGGTCGGATGGGTTTTTTCGTATTGCCCACGAGTGAATGCGTGAACAAACCCCTCTGCCGTTCGTGGATATCCCCAGTTCATCGGGGGATTGCTCATGGACGCGAGCGGCATGTAGAAGTAGAACGCCGCACCCAAAATCCAGACGGCGGCAAGGATCAAGACTGCTTTCCATTCTGTGGCTAACTTTCTGGTTTTGATTACGAGCCAGAAACAACCAATCATCGAAGCAAACCCGATTAACAGGTAAATGACAAAAAGCGGATTGATTTTGGAAATCGTTTGGTTTGCGGCGTTCAACCCTGGAACGTCATCGAATGAGGTAATGCGGTGAGTCGCCTTGGCCCAAAGCCCTACGAAAAAAATAATGGTGTTGCCGAGGAAGAGGTCCCGCCCAAGTTTTGGCTGCGCAAGCATGACGGCCACCTGGATACCCATGGCCGCCACGATCAATGTTTGATGGTTGGTGAAGCTGATGCCAAATAGGAAGAACGCCCAGTAAAGATAACGGCGTTGATGGGGCGCGTACATCCAGCGCAGCAGCAGGCACAAGACAGCCGCAAAGGACAAAACGCCAAATGTATAAACCTCAACGATGATCGCTTGACTCCAAAAATAGCCGTTAAAACCGAACGCGAGACCCGCCACAAAACCGCAAACCAAGCAAAGCCAATTCTCTTTGTTGCGTTCGATGCCTTTCAATTGGCCGATACTTTCCAGGATCATGCTGCTGCCGCGCGACACCATCAGCCCGATCAATCCGCAGGAGATTGCACCAGCAACCGCCGATGAAAGAGCGACGCGAAAGGCGATGTTCGACACCGGGACAAGCACGGTGAACAACCACGAATAAATCGTCCAAACCGGGTAACCGGGAGGATGCGGCACGCCCGCGTAAAACGACCCCACGGCAAGTTCTCCGGAATCTTCCAGCGTCAAATCGGGTGCCAGCGTCAGGAAATAACCGATGAAAACCACCAACGTGGTGATCGCAAAAGTCATCCAGTCGATGCGTCGAAAAAGTGGCGGAGTGGGCAACACTTCGGGCGCAGCACCTTTAGCCGCACCCACCGAATTTTTGGGCGTGTTTTTCTTGCCCGGTGTTGGCGCTGATGGATTCGTTGGTTCTGGATTCATGTTAACGCATTAAACTATTCGTCTTCCCCAAGGGCAAAGAGCCCATACTTGAATGGGTTTGACTAAGGTTTGTCGATTCAAAAGTGGCTTCGCGCCAAATGTTCTGTTCAAGGTTCACGTCCACCTTGCTCAACGCGAACACCGATTTTCGCTCCATCCCGGAGTCGAAAGATCCTAAGTTATTCATCGTAATGCTGGCAAAAAAAAGGTTCGTATCCAGTTCACGCAAATGAGATGGCGCGTGCGGACGGCCAATCAATGTGACCAATAACGTAAACGCGCAAACGGCCAACGGCGCCAGCCAATTCCACGTGGGCGCAGAAACTTTGACGGCGGTTGTTCTGATCGCGGACGGGAACAAATCTGCGGCGATTCTATCCGCTGGGCGACGCAGCTTCCAGGAATGAAACAGGTTCTCCAATTGATTGGGTTGATTCATGATTTTCTCCTTTCAAACAAATTCTGAGTTTCTGCAAACCATAGCGATACCGTCCGGCGACGGTGTTCGGCGACAATTCCAACAGTTCGCCAATATTCTCAAACGTGTACCCGTGCCAGATTTTCAAAACGATGACTTCGCGCTGCTCCGTCGGGAGATCAGCGAGACAACGCATGGCGTTTTGTTCGCCTGCTGTTTCCGTTGACTGTGAATCAAACCAACGGTGCGATTCCAATTCGCGGGTGAACCGCCGCCAAAGGGTGCGGCGATAGTTCAAGGCACGGTTCCTGAAACTTCGCACACAATAATGCAACGGTTCATTCGGCGCTTTCGACAATTTGAGCAGGGCCACAAACGTTTCCTGCAACAAATCTTCGGCCTCACTATGGGAAAGTCCCAGCGCGCGGCCATACAAAATCAAGGATGACGCCTGCGCTTCATACAGCGCCTCGCACCAGTTGGAATGTTCGTTCATCACCTGCAATCACTGGATAGACACCCGTTCCGGGAAATTTGTATAAACAATTTTAAAAATCCTTGTCTATCGAAACTTGTAAGCTGCCCGCTTGAAGCGTTGCGGGTTTTCCTTACACTTTTCCACGAATGTGTGATTCAACTCTTTCTGAAAAATGTGCTTGGTTTAGATTGTTCACCACGCAACGAAAATACCGCGCTTTGGTTATTCGAGTTGCCTGTTTTGCGCTCACGATGAATCTCACGGCCCAACACGGCCAAACCAATGACGCCGAGTTGAGCGTAAAAAAACTTCAAGTCGCTCCCGGCCTTAAAGTGGAATTATTTGCCGCCGGACCATTGCTCCAAAATCCTGTCGCCTTCAGCATCGACGAACGCGGACGATTTTTCATCGCCGAAAGTCATCGTTGGAAAGACTCCATTTTTGACGTGACGAAGGAAACCAATTGGCTGCTGGCCGATTTGTCGTTTCGCAAAGTGGAGGATCGCTCTGCGTTTCTCGAAAAACAATTCGCCACGAATTTAAATATCCTGACCAAAGATTCGGAATTGATTCGTCTCGTCGAAGATCGCGATGGCGATGGGCGCGCGGAAACTTCCTCTATTTTTTCCGCCGGATTTAATCAAATCGTTTCAGGAGTGGCTGCTGGAATTCTTGCGCGTAAAAGCGAAGTCTGGTTCACCTGCATTCCTGATCTGTGGAAGATTTCCGAACCCGCAGCCGGGACAAACCTTCAAAGCTCAAAGTTTAAAACTCAAAACTTAGCTTCGGGTTTTGGCGTTCACATTGGCGTGAGCGGGCACGATCTTCACGGACTGGTCATGGGGCCGGATGGAAAAATTTATTTCAGCAGCGGCGATCGCGGATTTTCAGTGAAGACGAAGGAGGGGAAATTTTTGAATCATCCCGACACCGGTGGCGTGTTGCGCTGCAATCCCGATGGCTCCGACCTCGAAGTTTTTGCCATCGGCTTGCGCAACCCACAGGAACTTGCGTTCGATCAATACGGAAATCTTTTCACCTGCGACAACGACACTGCCGGCGAAGACAACGCGCGTTTGATTTACGTTGTCGAAGGCGGCGATTACGGCTGGCGCGCATCATACCAATTCATGGAAGGCTTTGGGCCGTGGGTTAAGGAAAATAACTGGCGCGGCGGCATCGATGGCACGCTCCCCCACTCCGGGGAAGTCGCGCAAGGCCCGTCTGGTCTGACGTTTTATCCAGGCACCGGTTTGCCGGAAAAATATCAAAATCATTTTCTCGTCTGCGATTTTCCCAAAGGAGTCTGGTCATTCGCCGTGAAACCGAAAGGCGCATCCTACGAAGTAATCGACAAAGAAAAATTTCTCTGGAACCTCGGCCCGACGGACGTGGATTTTGGCCCCGACGGCGCAGCTTATGTTTTGGATTGGGGAACCAGTTATTCCATGCCAGAGGGCGGACGGATTTACCGGATTTTCGATCCCAAATCCCATAGCGGTCGAGGTAACGAGGCTCATTCTAAAACTTCGGCGGTAACAAAACAGAGCCTCGTCACCCCGTCTCCTGACGAAGTAAAAAAACTTTTGGCCGAAGGAATGGAGAAACGCTCAGTGAAAAAGTTAGGCAGCCTGCTCGCGCACACTGACAGGCGCGTGCGACTTGAATCGCAATTTGAATTAGAAAATCGGCCATCCAAAAACTTGAATTTATTTGGCAAAAAACGGACGGTTGAGATCGTTGGCGGCACAGCAACCACTCTGTTTCAGATTGCGAATCACGGCACGAATCAGCTCGCGCGGATTCATGCGCTTTGGGCTTTGGGAAATCTGGGACGTAAAACAGGCTCCTCAATTTCCGACATGCTCGCCCTTTCGTCTAAAGATTCTGATCCTGAAATCCGAGCACAGGTTGCAAAACAACTTGGCCTCAACGGGAAAACGGACAGCGCCTTTGATGCTTTGATTCCTATGCTGAAGGATCCAGAGCCACGCGTTCAATTTTTTGCGGCTTCCGGTCTGGCTCATTTCACCTGGGTTGAAAAAAATAAAAGAGAGTATGCGATCCGCCAGCTTTTCGATTTCCTCGAAAAAAACGATGATCAAGATGCTTTTCTCACTCACGCTGGAATTTCCGCGTTGGTGAATATTGGAGATTCCAAAACCATTCAAGAGGCGGCCAAATCAGAAAAGGTTTCGACCCGTCGCGCGGCTTTGCTCTGCATGAGGCGACAGCAGCGAGGTGAAATCGCTCAATTCCTGAATGACGCAGAACCAAAGCTGGTCGTTGAAGCTGCGCGCGCCATTAACGACGTTCCGGTCAGCGATGCAATGCCGCTGTTGGCCGCACTTCTAGGCAAACCTGCATTGTTAATATTCAAACCCGAAGAACAGGCACAAGTGTTGCGGCGCGCGATCAATGCAAACTTTCGTCTCGGAGAAAATTCAAACGCGGTTGCACTCGCTACTTTCGCCGCGCGTTCTGATGCGCCGGAAGCGTTGCGAGCCGATGCGCTCAATGCGCTTTCTGATTGGGAAAACCCAAGTCCGCTCGATCGTGAGATGGGACTTTGGCGTCCATTGCCGAAACGCGAAGTTGGGTTGGCGCAAAACGCGTTTCACTCCGTTTCGAGCAGGCTTTTCAAAAGCGATTCCGAAAAAGTTTTGCTCGCCACGATTCGTTGCACGCGGAAATTGAAACTCAATGAACCCGCCTTGTTTCCGCTTTTCAAAACTTCGCACTCAGCAGCGGTGCGTGTCGAAATTTTGCAGGCGCTCGCCGATTTCAAATCTGACTCGCTTCCACAAGCGGTCGAATTTGCGCTGGCTGACAACAACAGTGAATTGCGCCGCGAGGGAATAAAAGCCGTCGCGCTCCTCAGCCCGGAAAAATCGCCCGCAATGATCGAACAACTGCTCGCGACGGAAAAGGATTTTCGCATCAAGCAAACTGCCTTCGCCACGCTTGGAACGCTAACCAACGCAGCCG
>JBKJOA010000256.1:0-7239 GCA_046593365.1 Limisphaerales bacterium | reverse complement strand
GCGTCTTCTTCGCCGTGGCCGAGCAGAACGGTGTGCGGCGAAACCTGCCCGACGAAATCCAAAAGTTCATCGCGATTGGCGTGGGCGGTTAAATCGAAATCCTGGACTTCGCAACGTTTCGTCAGTTCGCCGCCACGTGGGCTAAACATAAATTTTTCACCCTGCTTGGCGGCTTTCAAACGTCCGCCGGGCGTGTCCGGGTCCGCGTAGCCGACGAAGAAAATGGCCTGCTTTTCATCTTCGACCATGCGCAAGGCCAGTTCGTGGGCAGGCGTTTGCTCGGTCATCATTCCAGCCGTGATGACGAATAGTTTTCCACCACCCAACCGCATTTGTTCGGTTTGATTTCGCTCCGGCACAACCAGATTCAGGGCCTGACTCAACTTTAAGTTTTGATGCTGTCGGGAAATTCGATGTGATTCCAAATCGTAAATCTGCGTGAAAACTCGGCCAAGGCCGCCAATGAAAACCGGTTGGCTCTTCAGCTTGCCGGCCTGCATCATCAACGCGAGTTGCGCCAGGATTTCCTGAGTGCGTCCGAGCGCGAACGTCGGGATCAGCACCGATCCTTTTCGTTCGAGAACTCGTTGAATCGCCTGAGCCAACCGCTCAGCTTCCGCCGCGCGGGTAAAACCCGCAGGCACCTGCCGATTGCCGCGCGTCGTCTCCATGATGAGCACATCGGCTTTGACATCTTCAAATCGGGCGCTGCGCAAGATCGTTTGGTCATGGAAACAAACGTCGCCGGTGTAAAATATCGATTGTTTGTCCGCGCGAATCATCACACCTGCTGAGCCGAGAGCGTGGCCCGCATCATGGAATTCCAGCGTCGGCGAAAGGAAGCCGCTCCGTGTTTTGTTGTAAGAAGCCCATTCGACTTCGCGGTTGTATTTGAAAGCCTGGAAACGCGCGGCGATTTCCTCCACTTCATCGTGGGTGTAGAGCGGATACTCCTTGATACCCATTTCGTCGCGCTGCCGGGTCATCACGTTCACGGAATTGTGCAGCACCCGTTCAATGATGAAATAGCTCAACTCGCTCATCAGAACATGCGCTTTGGGAAAATGGCGCAAAGCCACCGGCAAAGATCCCACATGATCGTGATGACAATGAGTGATCGCAATGGCATCCAGATCTTCCTTGGCAATGGTCGAATATAACGGCAAACTCTCGCGTCCATCCCGCTTCGGATGCGTCCCAGCATCAAGCAAAATCCGGTTTCCTTCAATATCGACAAACCACGCACTCGCTCCAATGCCGGTGTCGGGGTTTAAATTTACTATTCGCATTGGCTCAAAAATCCCTTAGGCGAACAGGTTCTGCGAGTTTTAAATAAATTTGAAATTGTTTTGAACAACTGGCAAAAGATCGCGTCAGAGAATGTGGTGATAGTGGTAGTCTTCCGAGAACGCTGGACGGTTTTGGTTTTTCCGGCCAGCAGTTCCGGTGGATGATTAGATTGGTTGTTGGGGTGGAAGCGGGCATCGCAAGATGCCCGCTTTTTTATTGGGACGCCTTTTCAAGCATGCGCTGCATCATCGCTTGCTGAAGTTGTTCCATACTCGTGTAACGGGTGGCTCCAACCGGAGGCTCGAACTGTTTCGCGTCGGGTTTGGTCAGACGCACATTGGTGTATTTCATGACAATGGTTGAGCCTTTTTCGGTGGTTTCCATTTGAATCGGGAAATTCTGAAAATCTGTCGCATTCCAAACTATTGCCTCCTGAGTCTGCCCTTGTTCATCCGTCACAACCACTTTGACTTTCTCACAAGGATGTCCGTCCACCGTTTCTTTTCCTAAAACTGTTTTGGCAAGCTTGCCGTCTTTCCCGGAAGCTTCTACCTCCGCAGCCGAGAGCGCCAGTTCCACATAGATATTCAGCCCAGGATAAGCGAGATAAGTCACTTTCTTGTCTGGGCGCGAAATAAAAATCGTGCGGTCCGCCCCCATATCTTTCATTTGGGTGATCAACGCAGGAGTCAACATTTTGGTTTTCATTTTGCTCATGTCAGTCTCCGCACGCATTTTCCCGTCGAGCATCGCCAAAGTCAGGACCGTGCTCATCGTTTCAGCTTTTGCACCGTCCAAAACACGCATCTCGGTCGTCGCAGTGAAATTGGTGTGTTTGCCAAAGAGTTTGACCATCGCTGCGTTCAGAGGAGCGCCAGTTGCTCCAGGCATTTGCGCCTGCAAGCGGCCAGTTGAAGCAGCGAACAACACAACAATGGCACTCAGGCAATAGTTCATTTTCATAATTTAAAGTAGCTAAACAGGGACGAATCTACACCGAAAAGCAAATTTGCGCGGCACATTAATCGTGCAGAACCGCAGCGTAACGCAATCCTCGCGTGCTGATCCGCAACTCGGCCAACCCAAAACGCTGCATGGTGGCTTCGTAAATGGCCAGGCCGGTCAAAATCACATCGGCACGTTTCGGCGGAAGGCCGATGATTTTTTTCCGCTCCTCCATCGAAAGTTTCCAAAGGCGCTCCAGGTGCATCTTTACCTGATCCATCGAAAGACGCGCGGCTTCGATTTGTTCACGATCAAAATCCGACAACCCCTTCTCCATGCGCGCAAGGATGGTCGCCGTTCCGCCTGTTCCAACGAGAATGGGCCGTTGGCAATTACGCAGCGCAGGCTCCAGCTCCGGGGCAATATGCTCGTCCAAAAAATTCTTGAGCCATTGTCGGCATCGCGCCAGCGACTCCCTTTCGGGCGGATCGGCGAGCTTGAGTTGTTCGAGCAACCGCACCGAACCAAGGCGAAAGCTGTTCCGAAAATGCTGCTTGTTTCCTTGACCTAAAATTAACTCTGCGCTGCCGCCGCCCACGTCGATGATGAACAATGGCAGGCCCGCCAATTTCGGATCGCTGGCGACTCCCTGGAAAACCCAGTCTGCCTCCTGTTCACCGGAAATAATTTCCACGGGCAATCCGGAGCTCACCTGAATTGCATTGAGCAAATCAGGCGCATTGATCGCATCACGCGCGGCACTGGTGGCAATCACTCGAATATTTTCGGCCTGCAATGCATTCGCTTGCACGGCAAATCGTTGAACAGCTTCCGCCGTGGCGGAAATCGCCTCAGCCTGCAATTGATGCGTTTCGTAAAACCCGCGACCCAATCGAGTCTGTTTGCTCTGTTCGTCAACGGGCACCACTTTAGAACCGACGAGGTCCGCAACGAGAAGTTTCACGGAGTTCGTGCCAACATCGATCACGGCTCGGCGAATCACGCGAGAGGACGGACGATGGACGATGGACGATGGAGCGTTGTGATGTTGGCTATTCTCCATCTCCGCTTTATTTCGTCTCTTTTCTCGCCAAGACAGCAGCCCCAATAATTCCTGCATCATCGCCTACTTTGCTCGCGATAATTTCAATTCCCTTGGTGGTGCCGCTCATCGCATTGTCCTGCGCCGTTTCCACAATGATCGCCATCATCTCATCTTCCAGCGCGTCGATCACTCCGCCACCCAAAACCACGACTTCAGGATTCAAAACATTGATCAAATTCGCGACCGCGATACCGGTGTATTCAGCCGCTTCTTCGATAATCTTCTCAGCAAATTTGTCGCCCTTGCGGATCGCTTTCCGCAAATCGCCGCTGCGCAAATCTTTCAAATCATCGCCCAGCATTTCAGTCAAAATAGTTTTTTGGCCATCTTTGATTGCGCCTTGGATCTTTCGAAAAATAGCCGTCCGGCTGGCGAGAGCTTCGAAACAACCGCGATTCCCACAACCGCATTTCGGCCCGCCCACTTCGATGACCATGTGCCCAATCTCCCCGGCTGTGCGATTGAAGCCCGAATACAGTTTTCCATCAATGATGATTCCGCCGCCGATTCCAGTCCCAAGGAAAATGCCGACGACATTGCGCGGCTTGCTTTTCAAGTCAGCTTCGTAAACGCCCAATGTGCAAATATTCCCGTCATTCTCCAGGAAAACCGGGACATCGAGTTTTTTCTCCAGATCCTTTTTCAGCGGAACATCTTCCCACTCCAAATTGGGCGCAAAAATGACTTCCCCCGTTTCAGGATTGACGGCACCCGGAGCGCCGATTCCCACACCGCGAACCTGTTTGAGGCTCAGGTCGCATTCGTCCACGACATCCTGAACACACCGCGCTATCCTTTCAATAACCGCATCGCTCCCGCGCTCCGATTTCGTGCTGACTTTCGTCCGGCCCAAACACTTGAGCGACGAATCGAATACGGCTGCGAGAATTTTTGTTCCGCCGAAATCGACTCCAACCAAATATTCAGATTTGCTTTCTGTTTCTGGCATAGGAAAAAATCGGAGTTTAACGGCCAGCGAGAACGGCGGAAATTTTCTTTCGCAGCTCCAGATTGATTTCATCGACCGAGCGATGCGCATCCACCATCGCAAACCCGTAGGTGGACTGGAGTTGATTGAATTGTTCTCCGACCAACGCCTGGTACTGGAGAAAACTATCGAACATGTCGCGCGACAAGCCGAGATCCATCCCGCTTTCCCAATAATCCAGCGAGTGCGTTTTGGAAAAGTTTCGCTGCACCAGTTCTTCCGGCGAAACGTTCAGGTAAAAAACAATGTCCGGCTGGAGCGCAATTCCGTAGAGATTCTTGACCCAGGCCCGGTCCATTCCGCGAACAATGTCGCGGACCATCAACGTATAAATATAGCGATCCGCCAGAACCATAAAGCCCGACCGAAGTGCGGGCAAAATGATATTCTCGAGCTGGTCGGCAAAGTCCGTTGCATAGAACAAACTCAAAGTGGTGTGACTTAAAATATTTCCGTGCTTGGCCTTTTCCAGTTCCTCGCTCACCAGGGTGGAGCGGGAAAGGCCGACTTGCACGGTGGCGTGTCCACACCCTTCCAACCACTCGACCAATCGGGCAATTTGGGTCGAGCGCCCGGAACCGTCCGCGCCTTCCACCACGATGAGTTTGCCAGCGAGTTTTTTTAAATCGCAGCCGGGTATGCCGTGTCCATAAAAGCGCCGTGGTTTCGCGCTCGGCACCACGATGCGTCGTCCATTTTTTTCCAGACGCGAGGGCTTCTTTCTCATGCGAGCACGGGGTTTAGCGCCTGAAATTTGGCGAGATTTAATTTAGCACGAACCAGATCGCGAACCGTCGATTGCTGCGCTTCCACCGGTGGATTGGCGTTAATCACCAGAAAACGAAACTCGGTGCTCATGGCCAGATACTGCTCAAGGATTCGTCCCTGGAAAATCCGAAAACTCTCATACGGATCGGATGAGATGTGCAAATCCATTCCCGCTTCGAAATATTTCAATTCCGGCCGCCCGTCGAGGATCCGTTGGAGCGACACTTCGAGATTCGCCTTGAAGAAAAACGTGAGGTCCGGCAGGGCGGCAAAATTATAAATGCCGCGCACCCATTCCGGCGGACAGCCTCGCACGGTATCGCGCGCGAACGCCGTAAAAATGTAACGATCGCACAGCACAATGTAACCGGCGCGCAGGAGCGGAACGAGTTGGCGTTCGTAACGATCCGCAAAATCAGTGGCGTGAATCAGGCTGAACGTGGTTGGCGAAAGCAGCTCGCGCTTTTTCCCTTTGCTGGTGGCGGCTTTGACCAGTGAAGAAGAATTCCATTCGCTGAAAAAAACTTTAAGCCCCTGCAACTCAAGCCAGCGTTTCAGCAAATAAATCTGGGTCGATTTACCGGAGCCATCCAGTCCCTCGACCGCAATCAAGCGGCCGGGAAAGTTTAATTCGGCGAAGGTTTTCATGGCGAGGAACACGCTAAACACGGTCTGTGGTAAAACCAACTTTTTTCCATTGCGCCGCCTTCTTCTGACAAACGTTTTACATTTGTTTTGTAAATGTCTGACAACTTCAGGTCGGAGTCGGTTCACCTTCACTGCATGAAAACAAAACATTATTTCCAAACATTGGGCGTGCTGATGTTGTTGAACCAATTCACATCCGCAGTGGAACCACAAGATCTGAGGCGCCTGGCGCGCGAGGCTGTGGGGCAAAACCAGATCGTCGCTCAACACGCGATTTTCAATCTCCGTGCCGAAGGGCCGCGCGGCTTGCAGGCGCTGTTCGACGAACATACCACGCTCACCTCGAATCTTAGCAAAGCGACCCCAGAAAACAGATTGCTTTGGCAACGATGGACCACCGCAATGGATACTGTGGGAAAACAGCGGGATTGTTATTCCTCAAAACTTTATTGGTTCACCGATGCTGAGAAGGCAATAGCGGAGTCCCGCAACAGTGGTAAACCTGTTTTGTCACTGCGCTTGCTCGGGAATCTTGACGAAGAATTCAGTTGCGCAAATAGCCGCTTTTTTCGAACGACGCTCTACGCCAACGCCGAGGTCGCGGATTATTTGCGTCAAAATTTCGTTCTCCATTGGAAATCCGTCCGTCCGGTTCCACGGCTGACGATTGATTTCGGCGACGGGCGCAAATTAGAACGAACCCTGACCGGCAATAGCATTCATTACATTCTCGATGCGAATGGGAAACCGATTGACGCGCTTCCCGGGCTTTACGGACCAAAAGCGTTTTTGGACGGCATAGCTCGCGCCAGGGATGTGGCGAAACGATGCGAGACCTTGACCGGCGAACCGCGTGAAAATGCTTTGCGCTCTTACCATCGCGAGCGTCTGGCCGCCATCGATTCGGAATGGCAATCTGATTTAGCCAAAGTAAATGGCGAGAATGGCCAAAGAACGGAAAGAAATGCGTCAAGCACCGCCCCCAATGCCATAGCTGCTGATCGTCGCGCCCTCAGCAAGTCATTTATAGAACGTCCGCTGGTGCAAACCGTCGTTTCATTTCCAAGAAATTTTACGCCCCGTGCTGAATTGGAGGGCAAAACTGCGAATGACCTTTGGTCGAAAATTGCACTGCTCCACGCCGATGGGGCGCGACTCGATGAAAGTTCCAAACAATTGATCAAAAATAAAAATGCGACTGCATTGGATGCTTCGCGGATCACAACGTCAAAAATGATAACAGAACTGCCTGTGTTGCGGATCTTGCGAAATCTGGAGCGATCCATTGCCGAGGATACGGTGCGTAACGAATACCAACTTCATTCGCGCCTGCATGAATGGTTCGTGGCGCAAAACGCCACCGGTGATGTCGATCATCTCAACCGGAAAGTTTATGCCGAACTGTTTCTCACGCCGGACAGCGATCCGTGGCTCGGCCTCGCGCCGGTCGGAAGTTTCTCGGCGCTGGAGAACGACGGCCTCGTTCAATCGAAAT
>JBKJOA010000236.1:0-3203 GCA_046593365.1 Limisphaerales bacterium | reverse complement strand
CGTTGTAACCGCGTTGAAGCAGAATAAATTCCTCGCTCCGCTGGCCTATCGCCGCTTTCTCACCTTTGGTCCGAATAATTTGAAGGATACTCTTGAGCCTGAGTCAGAAACTGAGATTCTGAATATCTCTTCATGAACACCTGTTTTTTAAAACGACTTATCAGTGGCGCAGTTCTCGGTTGCTTTCTGAGCGGCGCGATGGCCTTCGCTGCGCCGAAGAAAATTGTCCTGATTGCCGGGCCGCTGGATAACCATCCACCCGGCACGCACGAATATGAAAACAATATTCTCCTGTTGAAACATTGCATCGAGAGCGCGGCGGATTTTGGCGGCGCAAAAGCAGAAGTTTATTTCAATGGCTGGCCCGAGAAACCATCTGCGCTAGACGATGCCGATACCATTTTTCTGACTTCCGGCGGTTCGGATCGCAAGGAAACCGATCATCCGCTCTATGTGGGCGACCATTTTTCCCAACTCGAAAAGCAGATGAAACGCGGGTGTGGCCTGGTGCTCTACCACTGGAGCACGTTTCATCCGAGCCGGGCGCACGATCAAATCACGGAGTGGGTTGGCGGCTATTTTGATTACGAAAAAGGTTCTGGCTCGGCCGCGAAAAACTGGTTTTCCAAAATTGAGAATCACAATTGGATCGCAACCCCTGCCGGCACAACGCATCCGGCCGGTTTTGGTTTGAAGCCGTTCGAGTTGGCCGAAGAATTTTATTTCAACATCCGCTTCCGCGACAACGATCCGCGTCTGATGCCGATTCTGTTGAAAGACTCCGTCGGCGATCCCAAAGAAAACGTGGTGGCTTGGGCGGTTGAGCGCGAAGGCGGGGGCCGTGGCTTGGGATTCACGGGCGGACATTTCTACACGAACTGGTGGATTCCAGATTTCCGAAAACTCGTTCTAAACGCCATTGCCTGGACGGCAAAAATTGAAGTGCCGCGTAACGGAATTGATTCATCGCTGGAAAATTTTAAATCTCCGGTTTCACAAAAGACGAAAAGTGCCATTGCTCCTACCGCAGTTTCTTCGCCGAACGCCGCCAAGAAGCTGCGCCCGACCACCATGAAAACGGACGGTGTCAAAACCGTAAATGAGGAAGACTGGAAAGACAATCGGCTGAACCAAACCGATGTTGGCCAATTCTTCAGTTCACTTTTGCCCACGCCGACCGGCGTGGTGCGAAAGGGTATTTCCATCAAGATCGGCGACCAGGATGAAGCGGCGGTTTGTTACGATACTGCGTCAGCTAGTTTGCGCGCCGCGTGGACAGGAAAGTTGCTCGATTTTGACCCCGCCCGCTTCGGTTTAATCAACAGCCCAAGGATGGCGGGCGAGTTGCAGTTTGCTCTTTCCAGCGAAAGTGGCTGGCACACAAAGCCGCAGTATCGAGGATTGTATCTCAAGGGCAAACGCGTGGTGCTTTCCTACGAAATTGACGGGGCTTCCGTTCTCGAATCGCCTTGGTTCGAATCGGCGGAAGGAACCTCAGCGTTCACTCGAACATTTCAAATTGATTATCGAGACTCCATCAGTCTCAAAGTTCTGGAAATGAAAGGCGCGCGCGCGAAACAAAAAATGATCGACGATTACCAAATCAGCATTCTTGAAAAAGACGGAAAATTGTTCGCCGCATCTGTTGTCGGAGATTCTGGGGCAAAATTAAATTTCGCGGACAACGGTCATCTTGTAATCGAATTCCCCTCCGCCGAGAAAACGCGCTCGTGCAAATTGTTCGTCTGGTCAGGCGTTCCCGCCGACCTGCCCAGGTTTGCCCGCCTGTTACAGAAAAATTCTTCACCGGAAAATTTGCTGGCCCTCACACAACCGGGCGAACCACGTTGGAAGGATACTCTTGGAACAAAAGGAACTCTCTCCCCCTCTTCGACCGAGCCTTATGTGGTCGATACCATCACGGTACCTTACGAAAATCCTTACAAAGCCTTGATGTTTCTTTCCGGTGTTGATTTTTTTCCGAACGGCGACGCGGCGGTTTGTTCCATTCACGGTGATGTCTGGCGCGTGAGCGGCATCGACGACCGACTCGACCACGTAAAATGGAAACGCTTTGCCAGCGGTTTGTTCCAGCCGCTCGGACTCAAAATCGTCGATGGCAATGTCCATGTGCTTGGCCGTGACCAGATCACCGTTTTGCATGACCGCAATCACGACGGGGAAGCGGATTTTTACGAGAACTTTTTTAACGAAATCAAAACATCCGAAGGTGGCCATGATTACGTTACCTGTCTTGAAACGGATGCTCAGGGAAATTTTTATTATGTCGATCCCGACGGGGTGCATCGCGTTTCGAAGGACGGCAAAAAACACGAAACCATTGCCACCGGCTGGCGTAATCCAAACGGAATGTCGGTCAGTCCCGAAGGCGTGATCACCGTCGCACCGCAACAGGGGACATGGACGCCTTCCTCCGCGATTTGCGAGGTGAAGCCGTCGGGCTATTACGGTTTTGGTGGCCCGCACATCACCCCGGAACGGCAGTTGGGTTACGATGCGCCGCTTTGTTGGATTCCGCATGTCATGGATAATTCCACTGGTAGCCAGCTCTGGGTCACCAGCGACCAATGGGGTCCGCTCAAAGGCCAGATGCTCAACCTCTCCTTCGGTCGTTGCTCCGTCATGCTGGTGCTGCGCGAAGTCCTGGAGGGTTGCGCGCAGGGCGGCGTGGTGCAGATGAAACCGCGTTTTCTCTCCGGTGCAATGCGCGGCACGTTTCGCAAACAGGATGGGCAACTCTATGTGGTCGGTTCAACGGGCTGGCAAACCAGCGCGGTCCGGGACGGCAGTTTTCAACGCGTTCGCTACACCGGGAAAAATATAAATCTGCCTGTGCAATTAAAAGTTCAACAAAACGGCATCCAGCTCACCTTCAGCGATCTGCTGGAGAAAGAAACCGCTGAAGACCCAGGCAGTTACGGCATCGAGCAATGGAATTATCGCTACACGAAGGAATACGGCTCGAAGGAATATTCCGTCAGTTCGCCCGAAGAAGTCGGGCACGATCCGGTGGATGTGAAATCTGTGAAATTGCAGGCGGACGGTCGCACCGTTTTTTTGGAAATTCCAAACCTCCAACCCGTCATGCAAATGCAGATTCAATACAACGTGAATAACGCGGACGGAAAAACGGTTCGAGGCGAAATTTTCAACACGATCAACCGGCTTGGACCGGAGAAAAA
>JBKJOA010000189.1:0-4334 GCA_046593365.1 Limisphaerales bacterium | reverse complement strand
GTTGAAAAAGATCCACTCCAATTCCTGTGGGTCGAGGGCACAAATGTTTTGTCCGTTGGTGCAATCACCACAAACTGGTTGGATGTTGGAACCCACAATATCACTTTAGCGGTTAACGACGGAGCAGATAATGGATTCGATAGCTTGATAGTCGAGGTCATCACCCCTGCAGATGCCGTGGCAGAGTTGGCTGCATTTCTCGATGCGTCCACACTTCCACCGAAACGCAAGCAGCCTTTAAGATTAATTTTGTCTGCGGCAATCCGATCTTTCTCACGCCTGCGAAATGATTCCGGTATCAATAAACTCATAGCCTTCGCACACCAAGTTGAAGCACAGATTGACCCAGTGGATCCAAAATTGGCTGACGATCTGTTGAAAATTCTCGACGAAATCCTCGCAGCGATAGATGTTCCACCCGCACCTTAAATCTTTTCTAATGGGATCTGAAGAATCGGCTTGCTTGCCAGGCGCCAGTTGGCTGCTATTCGCCTGAACATGACTTCAGCCATCATCGTCGCCGCAGGAAAAGGCACTCGCATGGGTGTGAATATCGACAAGCTATTCCTCAACTTAGCTGGCCGCCCTGTCGTCGCGCACACCTGGCAACGACTGAACGACGCGAACTGCATCGACGAAATCATCCTCGTCATTCGCGACGGGATGCAGGATGTGTTTATGGATATGGCCAAGGAATTTAATTTTACCAAACAATTCCGATTCGCCCTGGGTGGAAACGAGCGCCAGGATTCTGTTTGGAACGGACTGGCGCAGCTATCACCCGCCTCGCAAATCGTGGCCATTCAAGATGGGGCGAGACCCCTGACCAGTGAAAAGGTTCTCCACGAGACAATCGCGGCGGCTCGTGAAACCGGTGCCGCTGTCGCCGCGCAACGAGTGACGGACACCATCAAAGAATCTCAGGACGGGCGGACGGTTTCAGGGCATTTGCAGCGAGATCGCCTTTGGGCTGTGCAGACGCCCCAGACCTTTCGAGTGGACGTAATCCGCCGCGCGCTGCATGCAGTTCGCGACAAAAACCTGCAAGTTACAGACGATACCGCCGCTTGCGAATTGATTGGCCAGACGGTCAAATTAATTGAAAGCACTTCGCCAAATCCGAAAATAACCACGCCGGTGGATTTGGATTTTGCGGCCTGTCTTCTTTCAGCGCGGTGAGCTTGCTCGGTCGTTCTGCTTGCGATGCACCGCGCCATAGAGCCTGTTTGAAAACCCGGTTTGGAGTTCCGCCTTCAGGCGGCAGAGCGCGGAAACCGCTTGAAAGCGGAACTCCGAACGCCGCCGGGTTGAAGCCCAAATGAGTTTTCAAACAGGCTCATAGACACCGCCTTTTTTAAAAGTTTAAAAATTACTCATTTTCGATGCGAAACAACTCGGTTCGGCTGCGCAGGAAAAGAGCTTTTCCTTCGATGGCGGCCGATGCCATGAAGCCGTCTCCCAGTTCACTTTCGGCAATGACTTTAAATTGTCGTGCCGCTTCAATCACGGTGGACTTGCCTTCCTCGTTGAAGAAATAAATATGTCCTTCAGCGTAGAGTGGTGACGCCGAAAAATTTCCGCTAATTCGTTCGCGCCAGATTTCTTTTCCGGTTTTCGCTTCAAGACAAGTCGCAATTCCTCCGTCGTCGATCAGGAAAAGTAAATCCTCTACCAGCAACGGCGAAGGGCGCGTCGGCACATTTCGCGACATTCGCCACACGATATTTGATTCGTTGACCACACCCTTTCCGTTCGGGCGCAGCGCCAGAACTTCCCCGCGACCATTTCCGCTGCAAAGAAAAATCAAGCCATGGCCGAAAACTGGAGTGGTGCTGGCCGAATGGGTTTTCGTGTCTTCGACCCGCCAGATTTCCTTTCCCGTAAATGGATCGTAGGCATACAACGCTTTTGACCCTTGGCTGATGAGGATCGGTTTCCCATCGATTTTGAAAACACGCGGAGTCGAGAATGCTTTCCGCCAATCACCATCGGACTCCGGCTTTCCGTCTGGACGAAGATCTTTGAAATCAACTGAGCGCTCCGTGCGCCAAACTGTTTTTCCGGTGCGTTTGTCAAGAGCTGCAACGAATTGGTGGTCGCTGCCGTCAAAATTATGGATCAACAGGTTTTCGAAAATGCAAACCGATGATCCCGCGCCTCGATAATGGTTGCAGATAAAATCGCGTCGCACCCAAATCACTTTTGCGGTTTCAGTATCAATGCAGGCGATTCCCGGAGAACCCCAACTAACATAAAGCCGTCCTTCTTCAATCACCGGAGTCGGGGAGCCGTAGGTATTGAATCGGTGCGCAAACTGGGGCGCTTCGACATCGAAGATTTTCTCGTTGTGCAGAATTTTTCCGGTTTCTCGATCCACGCAAACCACGGACAGTTGCGAGCCATTCTCTGTTGCGGTGGTCATCCAGATTTGATTTTTTAAAATAACCGGCGAAGACCAGGCGCGACCGGGAATGGCGGCTTTCCATTTCACATTTTTTCCAGCGCCCCAGGTGATCGGCAGATTTTTGGCATCGGAAATTCCATTTCCATTGGGACCGCGAAACTGCGGCCATTCACCGAACGAGATTGAAGCCAGCAACGTCAAGCCGGGCAGGACAATGAGAAGTTTGGATCGCATACGAAGAATTTTGCGCAAGCCACGGGAAATTCCAAGCATAACCGGAGATCGCGCAACTTGCGGTGCGCGTCAGGACACTGCAACCGGCGCTTCGTCACTCGTCTGCCTTTGGGAACAGTGTCAAGATGCACACCAACTTGCGTGACCATTTCGCTTCAAACCAGAACACACCCTAAATGACTCTTACGGCTTTCATTTCGCGTCCATCATTTACAAAGACCCACTCCACCCGCCATGATGCCAATCCCTACGGAGAAACTGACATGCCGCAGGTGAGTTGAACCGCAGTAGAAACATAAAAACATATGGGCGATAAATCCCCGAAATCAAATCAGAAAAAGTCCTCACAAAAACAAGCCGTGGCAACCAGCGCCAGCCAGAAAAAAAATCAGGCGGTTGCTGCCAAGGCTGCCTCCGCCAAGAAACGATAATCGTACGACACTTTCTATCTTCCCTGATTTGAAAATCAGGGAAGACAGATTCCGACCTGGACCGCGGCTGTGTCGAAGACCAGCCACATCAGCAACAGCTTTGCACATGGGATGACCGCGAAAGATTTGACGCTGTTGAATTATCGCCGCGTGGAATTAGGATTACATGAGGAATAAACCTTCACAGAAAGTCGCAAATCGGCTTTCATCTGTGCGGAATTATGAAGCTCCCAACAAAAATCAACCGGTTGGCCGGTTCGGTTATTGCGTTCAACGATTCTGGGTCGTTGAATCATAGTTCGGCAATACGATGACAGTACACGAATACAGCACACGTATCAAGCGGTTGTCGTGGCCATACGGAGCCCTGTGGTTCTCGGTACTAATCGTTGGGACTTCCGCCGCGCTCTACCTGACTGATCGGCTCGCGGCCTCCTCCTCGTGGCCGAGGGAAAATGTATTTCTTGCTATGCTTCCGGCGATGTTGGCACCGACGATCATTGGATGTGCCTTGGTTGAGTATATTGACCGACGATTCGGAGTGAAGTGCCCTTCCTGTGGACACTCGCTGAGCTTCGGACGACATGTGCGGGGTTTGCTCCGAGATGGCGGTGCTTGTCCGTGCTGCCGAGTGATGGTAGTCGATCCGAAAAGGAGTGCCGAACCAAGCGCTGCACCGAATGGCGGCCCCGCCACGCGGCTTGGCAATTCGGGAATCACTAAGGGGCCACCATCGGTGAGCTGAATCGTTAGCCGACCGCATGTGACTCATTACTACCATCATAATGCTGCTGGGTATATGCCTAGCTTTCCTTGGCTGTGCATCACGCCACAAATCCGATGATGAGCGAACCTCCGAGGATCCATACAGGCGCGCACTTGCTGCGGTAGCGCCGCAATCTCATATCGCTGCTCACTGCTCATTTGATGATATTTCACCCGCCCAAATTGTCGCACTTGCTTTTTGAATCCAAGACGACTAATAGCTGTTTCCACCGAACCCAACATTTACGTTTTCATTTCACGCCAGAATGCCGTTGATCACCTCGCCGTGAACATCTGTTAGTCGGCGTTCGGCACCGTTGTGATAATAGTTCAGCCGCTGATGATTCAGTCCGAGCAAGTGAAGAATGGTCGCGTGCAGGTCATAAATGGTCGTCACGTTCTGGACTGCCTTGTAGCCGAAATCGTCGGTCGCGCCGTAGCTGAATCCTCGCTTGACGCCAGCGCCGGTGAGCCAGACGGTGAATCCGTGCGGATTGTGG
>JBKJOA010000103.1:0-7163 GCA_046593365.1 Limisphaerales bacterium | reverse complement strand
ACGACCCAGATCCGTTGTCCCGGCGAAATTTCCCCCAACAAAAATATTGCCGCTGGTGTCCAATGCAATGCTAAGTGCTTCTTCATTCTGAGACCCACCAAAGCGTTTGGCCCAAAGGGGAACACCTGCCGGACTAAACTTGGCAAGGAACATGTCCAGGCCGCCAACACTCGTGAGCAAACCAGTCCCATTGCCAAAATCGGTCGCTTCATAGAACTTTCCAGCCACCAATACGTTCCCCTGCCCATCCACCGCCACCGCCTGCCCCATGTCCGTCGATATACCACCAAAACTCTTGACCCAACTGTGCGTGCCGGGAGGGGGAAGAGCTGCGTTATTGACCGTCACCTGATTGGTCTGAGAATATTTTCCATTCCCGGCCGCATCATATGCCCTGCAATACATCGTATGCGCCCCGTCCGCCAAACTCGTGCTCGAAAAACTGTCCGACACCGAAACGCTTACCTGACTCGCTATCCCCACCGTCTTGATCAATTGATTATCCGCAAAAAATTGAAATCCAACCACCCCAACATCATCACTGGCCGAAGCCGACAATCCCACCACCCCACTCAACGTGCTCCCAGCCTGTGGTGTCCCCAAGACCGCTTGCCCTGGCCCGCTCACATCCCCACTCTGCGCCACTAAAATATTCGAAATGGTTGAGTTAAGCGCGTCGAAAATTCTAATCGTCCCGGAGCGACTTGAGCTATTAGAATTTGCCGCAATCTGATAGGAAATGGAGTTTCCAGAAATTACGGGGAAGGTAATCCACGAATTGGTCGCACTCACTTGCCATGTACAATCTGCCGATGCGGTTACGGTCACTGCTCCATTGGTTCCGCTAGCAGGACTGGAAATGGAACTGGCCGAAACCTGATAAGAACAGATCAGCCCATTTTGCGTGATAGTATAGGTTTGGTTTGTAATACTTATCGTGCCTGTTCTCGAACTGGCACCCAGGTTGGCCAGCAACGAATAACTCACCGTTCCGTTGCCAGTGCCAACCGCCCCACCTGTCACGGTAATCCAACCTGCCCCACTCACCGCTGTCCAGTTGCAACTACTACCCGAAAGAACTCCAACTGATCCACTGCCCGCATTCGAAGCGAAAGAGGCACCACCCGCAGAAAGAGAATAATTGCACGGCGTTACCGGCGGAGCCCCCGCCTGCGTGATTGTAAATACCTGATTGGTGATATTAATCGTGCTGGTTCGTGAATTCGTACTCGGATTTGCGGCCAACGAATAATACACGGTCCCATTCCCAGTAGCGCTTGCGCCCAATGTAATCGTAATCCAATTTGCCGCGCTACTCGCCGTCCAGGTGCAACTCCCACCAGTAAAAACTCCAACTGATCCGCTGCCCGCATTCGAGTCGAAAGACCCACCGCCAGAAGAAAGAGAATAACTGCACGAAGGCGTTACCGGCGGAGCCCCCGCCTGCGTGATCGTAAATACCTGGTTTCCTATCGTAATAATTCCAGATCGCGAGTTGGTGCTGGTATTCGCGGCAACCGAGTATTTTATAGAGGCATTGCCTGCCCCGCTAACTGGACCCGTATTAGTTATCCAAGTCGCGCCTATATTGACTGCCCAAGCGCAGTTCGTTCCCGCTGTTAAACTCACTGTTCCATTGGTAGAAACGCTCGAAACGGAAATATTGCCGGGAGAAATGGCATAGCCGCAAGTAGTAACTGCGATCGAAGCGGCATTGGTATTTCCAGCATTATCGATGGCAGAAACAACGTAATTATAGGTGGTTGCTGCAATGACATTCGTATCTGAAACTGAGGTGCCGGAAACAAAACTGAGAAAGCCGCCATTGCGATAAACGTTGTAGCCTTTCAGCCCTGAGCTTGGATTAGGATCCGTTGAAGGATTCCATGATATAATAATTTTGGAAGAATTTGTTACCAAGGCAGACAACATGCCCGGAGCACTTGGCGGCTTTGAATCGTTCGAGCTTGATCTCCCAGAGGTCTTAAAATCGACTACTCGATAAAACGCGATATTGCCTTTTTTGACGACTCTCATGGTAAAACTGGTTATCGGTTCATCAATCAATTCCCATGGACTGGCAATACTGTCCTTCCTGAATACTTGAAAAGGTCCTGCATTTGTCCCGGGCTGCCAGCTCAACACGATGTTCCCGTTGCTCTCGGCGAGCGTATTAATTATTATCTTGTCATCATTTATTGTTGAGGCTGTGGTTGCGTGAAAAGGAAACCAGATTGATAACAAAGCAACGAACGTTGCTCCACGCACTATTTTTCCAAAATAAAACATCATTTAAGACACAATCTTCAGCTAAACAACTGCTGACGTTTCTCGCCGCCGGGATCGACTTTCGGCTGATTCCGAGGCGAACAGATTTAAAGTATTGAACAATATGGATAAATTGAGCGGTTTTTCCATCAAGGCATCCACTTTTGGGGCTAGTGGATTTGAAAACCTTCCTGGTTCCGCGCTGATGATGATGGTTGAGAGAAGAGGACGAACATTGGTTAACTGCCGGAAAATGTCCCAACCGGATTCGCTTCCCAAGTTTAGGTCCAGTAATGCAATGTCAATTTCATTGTTTAAGAATTCCCTCATTGCCTCCTCACCATTCGATGCTCGAAGGACATGATAGTTTTCTGTTTCCAGCGCATTGCCTAGTGCTTCCCGCACCGCAATATCGTCATCGACCAAAAGAATACTTTTTCGCCCTGACATTATCATTAATTTATAGCTATATTCATGCCAAAATCAAAATTCGAACAAATGCTAGAGAAACTCGCTTTAGCTATCGCCATTGACCTGATTGAAGCTAAAATTATTTTCACAAGTGCAAAAACTTTTTCCGCAACGCGTTGCATTTACAAGAAAAATGGTTTGTGCTATCAAATACTAAATTGCTGATGAATTCAATGCCAAAGATCCGGCAGTTGATGTTTGAACTTGCTCTTTTTTGCCTTGTTCTCGTTGTTGGCTTCGTGGCTCTGCAGTTCTACCGCCTCGGACCTCAGATCGAAGATGAGCGGCGGAAGATGAACGATTCACGCGAACAATTCAAAATAGTTCGGAATACACTTAAGGAAGCCCAGGATTCCGTAAGCCAGTTGGATCCTTCCAGAAATTTTTTTAAAGTCCAAGATGCCTCAAAAATTCAAAATGAGTACAAGCTGCTCGCCGAACTAATTGAATCAAAAACCCGTGATTTACAGAAGGCATTGATTGATCTGGCAAGCCAAAAGCTTGACTTGGAACCGGGCGATGCAAAATCACAGGATCTAAAGCAAAGACTACTGGACTGGAAAACCGCTTGGGATGCTCAAGAAAACCATATCGCGAACGATAAAGTAGTGCAGCGCAGCCATAATCTAAAGCTTTTAGTTGAACGCGAGGCTTCTTCTGGAAACACAAACATCGTACTCATTTCAATGGATATTGGCAGCCATCTCGAGCAAACTGGGGTTCTTTCAAATGAACTTTTGCAGGAATTGGAGTCTTTCAGGAAAAATACCGCCTCACGGATGACCCGCCGATCCATTCAAACTCAGGTTGAATCTGCGGAGAAGAAATTCACCCCGCTGTTAAACTTAGCTAATAAACTCCGGGCGGATGCCGCCGCGATTGACTCTTTTCTTAAGTTTAACTCGTCGGTAGAAATTGATAAACAAGCACAAATCATTGCGAAAGCAATAGAATCTCGTCTCCCAAATCCTCCCCTACCTTCGGAACGGTTGAATTTTCAAAAAACTTTTTATGCATTGATTTTTGGGTTAGTCGGTTTATCGATCCTTTTTTTTGTTTCCTGCTATCGTCGTTTCGTCTTGATGCCAGTACACAAGCAGCTTGCGGAACGGGATAAGATCATTCAGCAACAGAATATGCTGACCCATTTTGGACGGCTTGCGGCTGAGTTTGCCCATGAAATTCGAAACCCTCTCACCGCCATTAACGCCCGGCTTTACACATTGCAAAAAAGTATTTCTTTAGACACTCCGGAACACAAGGACGCCGAAATCATTGGCAATGAAATCAGCCGTCTGGATCAGATTGTTAAGGATTTTTTGAAATTGGCTCGTCCGCCTGAACCGAAATTCGTCTCGATATGCGCCAAACCGCTCTTGAGAGAAGTCAAAGAACTACTCAGCCCTCAATTCGAAAAGCAATCTATTGAAATCAATTGTGATGCGCAGGAAGATGCGATGTTCCAAGGCGATCCGCAACAACTCAAGCAGGTGCTCATTAATCTGGTGAAAAACGCGGCAGAGAGCATTGGTCATGATGGCTCGATTACTTTGCGTTCACGAAAGGAGAAAATGCATATGCAGGGAAAACGAGTAAAAGTCATTCTAATTGAAGTTGAAGACAGTGGCCCTGGAATTCCGGAGGATGTTCGAGAAAGACTTTTTAATCCGTTTTTTAGCACTAAAGAAACTGGAACAGGATTGGGTTTGGCGATTTCAGCGAGAATTATCGAGAAACATTCAGGCATTCTAAATTTTGAGAGTGAAAGTGGACAAGGAACGACTTTTCGAATTGCTTTGCCCGTTCAACGGGCGTGATTTATGGCAAAAATTCTTCTCATTGATAATGACGAAAGCGTTGCTTCATCTCTTAAGAACGTCTTGGAAAAGGAAGGCTATACGGTGGCCATGGCGATCACAGCCGAACAGGGTCTAGCGTGCGCTCAACAGGAGGATTTTGATGCCGTGCTGACTGATTTGCAGATGCCCGGGCCTGCGGACATGGAAAAAAGACAGGGACTTGAGATCATTAAACAGTTGCATGCGGCCAAGCCGCAACTCCCGGTCATTTTGATGACGGGTCATCACACGACCGAAAGCGCGATTGAGGCGACGAAATGCGGTGCCTATGATTATATCCTGAAGCCGATTGATTTGACCGACCTTTTGGAAATGATTTCCGAGGCGGTCACCAGCAGCCGCTTGATGTCCGAACCGGTGGAAATGGGCGAGGCTGCCGGACCCACTCATGACGCCATCATCGGCAAGAGCCGAGTGATGCAAATGGTTTACAAAGAAATCGGGCGCACAGCGGATCGTCCGGTTACGGTTTTAATTCGCGGAGAAACAGGAACCGGAAAAGAGTTGGTCGCCCGTGCCATTTGCCAACACAGCCAGCGGGCTCATCAACCATTCGTAGTTGTTAACTGCGCGGCAATCCCGGAAAATTTGCTGGAGAGTGAACTCTTTGGACACGAACCTGGTGCATTTACCGACGCGAAGGTCAGACGCATTGGTAGATTCGAGCAAGCAAACGGAGGTACACTTTTCCTCGACGAAATTGGCGACACCGCGCTGAGCACGCAGGTGAAACTACTACGCGTACTTCAAGAAAAAACCATCCAACGCCTTGGCAGCAAGGAAACCATACCTGTTGATGTCCGTGTGATCACAGCAACTCATCGCAACCTGGAATTGGCGATTCAGGATAAGGAATTTCGCGAAGACCTCTTCTACAGACTGAATGTCGCCGTAATTATTTTGCCCCCGCTCCGCGATCGCAAGGAAGATATTCCGGAGTTAATTAATTATTTTTTACGCCGTCACGGAGTGGAATTAGGAGTAAGCAAACCGTCGATTGCGCCTGAGGCCGTTGAATTCTTAAAACAGCAAAATTGGCTGGGAAATGTTCGAGAGCTGGAAAATGTGGTTCGCAAAGCGTTGCTTGCGTCTCATGGATACACGATTGGCTTGGAAAGCACCCGTTCCATTATGGCGACCAGATTTCCTGCGCTAAAATCCGAGCAAACGATTTCAGGCTATGTTGCTGAGCTTTTGGATCGCGCTCTGAAAGGTGAACTGGAGGATGTTCATTCCGTATTCACGGGAACAGTGGAACGCGAACTTTACGCCCAAGCCATTCAATTGGCTGGGGGCGACCAATCTAAAGCGGCGAAGTGGCTGGGTGTTTCACGTCCCACAATGCGAGAGAAACTGACTCGATACTCGCTGCTTCCCGCTCGATCTGAGTGAGAGCCTTGAATGGTGACATCACCAGTCGCAATTGCAGACGCTTAAAAAGCGCATCCGTCAAAAAAGTGGGCACGACCGACTCTCAGTCGAACCACTTGCCGAGAGAATGCTTCGCGGCATAGCGAGTGCTTTCATTGAAGGTGGTAGGGTTAGTTCATGCGTGGGGCCGCCGGTTTTGGATTTTCCGGCGAGCCCCTCTCTCATTCAAGGAGAAGCTGAATGCATTTTTAAGAATGCACTCAACCTGTATCGCACAGATAAAAGACTACTTCCGACCGCCCGCTTTTGCTGCTTTGATCTTAGCCCAACGCGCCTTCAACGTTGCGGCAATCTTCGCCCGTTGTGCAGCCGACATCGGCTTGCGAACTGGCGTTCCTGCTTTAGGAGCGGCGGCTGCTTTATGAGCTACTGGTGCAGGTTTGTTGCCCGCCTTTATTTTAGCCCAGCGCGCTTTCGCAGCGTCGGAAATTTTCTTACGAGCCGCCTCACTTAAAGGAGAAGATTTGGCTGAAGCAGAAGCTGGGGCTGCTGGTTTAGCGGCACCGGGTTTGTTGCCAGCTTTGATCTTCGCCCAACGCGCTTTCGCCATAGCCGAGAGCCTTGCCTTGGCGGCGGCGGACATACCGTTACCCCCTGGTTTTGCTGCCGGAGTCGTTGAACCAAGTAGAGAAGAGAGTTGATTCTCCAGCCTGATAAGTTGCTCCTTAATTTGAACAGCTCGCTTGAGTCGGTCTAGTGATAGATTAGATGCATTTGTTGTCATATGTCGCGAAAGTAGGATGACAGAGGAATCGAGTCAATAGAGAACAAGGAAGGAATCCTGCTAACCTTCCCTGAGAAAAAGCGCCTTTAATATTGTGTAAACGTGTGTCACCTACTTTAATACCCAACTAGGAACGGTTCGCATAGCCTGCCGCATCTCCTGATCAAGCACTTTGTAGTCTGGTCCCTTCGAGGCGACCAAACGCCAATACGATTCTGAGTGGTTCATTTGAACAAGGTGACAAAGCTCATGGAGAAACAAGTATCGAACCAACCCAGGACGCAAAAACAACAGCTTCGCATCCAGGCTAATTGTTGTGCCGGGAGCAACTTCCACAGCGCGATTTCTGCATGCGCACGGACGCTCCTCCAAAGGGCAGGCGAAGCTCATGACTGGTCTGGCGAAGCCAT
>JBKJOA010000035.1:0-4319 GCA_046593365.1 Limisphaerales bacterium | reverse complement strand
AAAATATTGTGCTTCTGCTCTGAGAAGGATTTGTGTTCAATTTCGCCCTTGATGAGCCATATACATCCATTTACCACGACTGCGTTTGAATTGCCCGGGCATCGCGTGGTCAAATCGCTCGGAGTAGTGCGCGGGATCGTCGTTCGTTCGCGGTCGATTATTGGAAACTTTGGCGCGTCGATCCAAAGCCTTTTTGGAGGGAACATCACCCTTTACACCAGTCTTTGTGAACGGGCGCGGGACGACGCCTTTCGCCAAATGCTCTCGCACGCCTCGGAGTTGGGTGCGAATGCGGTGGTCGGAATCCGCTACGACGCCACGGAAATCGGTCAAGGCATCACCGAAGTTTTGTGTTACGGCACCGCCGTGCATGTGGAAATAAGTCAATCATCAGATTCTCCACCTGGCTCAACGCTGCGGTAAATCGCAAATTGATTTGGAATCGGAATTTAAGAAATATGGCTGGTCATAGCAAATGGGCGAAAGTGAAGCGTTTCAAAGGAGCGCTGGATGTGAAGCGCGGGAGAATTTTTGCCAAGCTGGCGAAGGAAATTGCCATCGCGGCGAAAATTGCGGGCGGCGATCCGGATTTGAACCCCCGTTTGCGCATGGTGCTATTCAAGTGTCGCGGCGCGAACATGCCGTCGGAAAATATCGATCGCGCGATTAAAAAAGGAACGGGTGGGGGAGAGGTCGCCAATTTTGAAGATCTTACTTACGAAGTTTATGGACCTCACGGCGTGGCGTTGCTCGTTGAGATGAGTACCGATAACCGTAATCGCACGGCTGCGGATATTCGCACGATCCTGGCGAAAACCGGTGGGACGCTGGCGACCGCCGGATCAGTCAGCCGACTTTTCCAACGCAAGGGGCAAATGATTATTTCGCGCAGCGCAGCGAAGGAGGATCAATTGATGGAAATTGCGTTGGAGGCGGGTGCGGAGGATTTCAAAGCGGATGAGGATTCGTATGAAATTTTAACAGGGCCTTCGAATTTTGAACAGGTCCACAAAGAGATTGAAGCGAAAGGGATCAAGTGCGATGCCGCCGAAGTAACTTCGTTGCCGACTCTCATCGTGCCACTTTCCGAACCCGGGGCGATTGAAGCCGTCAACAAGCTGATTGATGTGTTGGAAGATCACGACGACGTGAAAGACGTTTATTGCAATGCGCAATTCAGTGAGTAGTCGCAGCAAAGATTTTCGGTCGCGGCAAACATGAGCAAGCCATTTGATTCCATAGCGATCCGATCGTTGCGCCGCCTGGCCCGTGCGGTTTGCGCGAGACCGAGGCTTTTTTTGTATCCGCAAATTCTGATCTTCCTGTTCGGTGTTGGATTCACGATCAAGAAACTTCAATTCGACACCAGCCGCAATGACCTCGTCGGTTCGGACAAAGAATATCATCAAAATTTTCTGAAGTTTAAAAAGGAGTTTCCGACGCAGGACGATCTGGTTGTGGTGGTGGAAAGCGAATTGATGGAGAAAAATCGTCAATTCGTCGAGCGGCTTGGCGCGCGGCTGGAAGCCGAAACGAATTTGTTCGCGGATGTTTTTTACAAGGGCGACTTGAAAATGTTGGGGCCGAAAGCGTTGCTGTTCGTGCCCGAAAACGATCTTAAAGAGTTGCAAAAGACATTGCAGGATTTCCGCCCGTTCATCGAGCAATTCACTCAGGCAACAAATCTCAACTCGCTTTTTGCCCTCGTGAACAGACGGTTTCGCACGGCGCGTCAGGAACAAAATGCGGAGAACGACGCGTTGATCAAAGCCATGCCGGCACTGGAGCGAATTATTGTCCAGGCCGCCCAAAGTTTGAAAAGACCGGGCAGCGCTCCATCACCAGGATTGAACGCGTTGTTCGGCGCGGGCGACGAAGCGGAGCGCGCAAGTTATATCACCTTTGCCAAGGGACGAATCTATCTCGTGACGACACGTGCCGTGACGGATGAGTTGAATGGAAAAGCAGTTGAGCGCTTGCGTGAATTGGTCCAGCAAACGCAATTTGAAGTTCCCGGCTTGAACGTCGGCATCACGGGCGAACCGGTTTTGGAACACGATGAAATGGCGCAATCGCAATTTGATTCCACCGTGGCAAGCATCGTTTCACTGGTGGCATGCGCGCTCATCTTCATTTTCGGCTACAACCAAACCGGGCGACCGCTCAAAGCGACCCTGTGCCTTGTGGTGGGCCTTGGCTACACCATGTTTTACACCACCCTGGTCGTGGGTCATTTGAACATTCTCACGATCACTTTCGTTCCCATTCTCATCGGGTTGGCCATCGACTTTGGTGTGCATCTGATCACGCGTTACGAGGAAGAATTGCGCCACGGAAAAAGTCAGAACGAAGCGATGGAACTGGCGATGGTCAATACCGGCATTGGAATTTTCACGGGTGCGTTCACGACGGCTGGCGCATTTTTTGCCATGGCGCTCACCAACTTCAAGGGCATCCAGGAAATGGGAATTATTTGCGGCGGCGGAATGCTCCTTTGCCTGGTGCCGATGATGACTTTGCTGCCGGTCCTGCTGTTGCGCGGTCGGCAAAATGTGATTGATACAGGCGCAGCGTCGCCCCTGGATCGACGAGCGAAGATCGAGAATTTTTGGTTGCGCCGACCGGTGTTGGTTGTGGCGGTCACGGTCTTTCTTTGCGCACTGGCGGTCGCGCAATTTCGTAAAGTTCATTTTGATTACAACCTGCTCAACATGCAAAGCCGGGGACTGCCTGCGGTCCTCTTCGAACACAAGTTGATCGCTTCCGCGGAAAAATCAGTTTTGTTTGGGGCGATCGTTGCCACGAATCTCGAGCATTTGGCTGAGTTAAAAAACAAGGTAAAAAAACTTCCAACCGTGGCCAGCGTGGATCCAATCGCTGAATTCCTCACAGACGATCAATCAAAAAACCTGACCTTGGTTCAGCAAATCAAGGCCGATGTCTCGGCGATCCATTTTGCGGAAATTGATCCAGAACCAGTCAACATTCCAGAACTGAGCCAAACGTTATGGGCGTTGCAAGGTTATGTCGGTCTCGCGGCGGAGCTCAGCGCCAAGGAAGATGCAAAACTCGCTCGTGATTTGCTCGCGATGCGCTCCGCGATAATTGACCTCAAAGCAATGCTCTGGCAACAGAACGATGCCGCGCCGCAACTGACGCGATTTCAAAACGCTTTATTTTCCGACATTCGCGATACTTTTGCCGCGCTCAAAAATCAGGACGCCAGCGGGCGGATTCGGGCGGCCGATCTTCCCCCCGCGCTGCGCAACCGGTTTGTGGGCGTGACCGGAAAGTATCTCTTGCAAGTTTACCCCCTGAAAGATGTGTGGCAGCGCGATAACCAGGAAAAATTTGTGCGTGAGGTGCGCACTGTGGATCCAAATGTCACGGGGACGCCCGTCCAACTCTACGAGTACACGACGTTGCTCAAGGAAAGTTATGAGGAAGCGGCCTGGTACGCTTTGGGTGCCATTGCCATATTGGTGTTCATTCATTTCCATTCGTTGGCTGCGGTCATTTTAGCTCTTTTGCCCGTCGCCATCGGCGCGGCGTGGATGGTGGGATTGATGGGCCTTTATGGAATTCCATTTAATCCAGCGAATATCATGACGTTGCCTCTCGTCATTGGAATCGGTGTGACCAATGGCATCCATATTTTGAATCGGTTCGTTGAGGAACGCACTCCGGCGATTCTGGGCAAAAGCACGGGAAAAGCGGTTCTTGTTTCGGGCATGACGACCATGGCCGGATTCGGCAGTTTGATGCTGGCCAAACATCAAGGCATCGCGAGTCTTGGATTCGTGATGACAGTCGGCGTGACTACTTGCATGCTGGCGGCGCTCACTTTTTTACCCACACTCTTAAATTTGCTGATGCGTACCGGTTGGAAATTCAAAAAACCCGGCAGCGAAAATACACAATCGCCACCGGGTTCGGAGGAACCGAGGTAAAAGACCTCAATTGATATGCCGAACAGAATATAAATGCTTTGAGCCTGGGTCAAACCGAATGTTAATCCTGAAGTCCGAAGTTGAAACGGGAGAGCGCGAGCCCCGCGTGCGAGTTCGGACGTCGCGTCCGAACTTTCGTCAAACTAACTTTCCGGTGTTTCCGAGAAAAATAATGTGGCACGAAGTTTTCGGCGCGACGCCGAAAACCACACGCCAGAGGCGTGCGCTCCCCATCTTCGTTCTCTATGGCGTTCAACTTCGGAGTTCGGGTTAAGTCAAAATTGAGCGCGCAAAATTTCCGCCGCTGCAACTTCGTTGCAGATTTTTTGATACGCTTCATCGATATCCACTTTTGCGCCGGAACCGGGA
>JBKJOA010000412.1:0-7651 GCA_046593365.1 Limisphaerales bacterium | reverse complement strand
GGCGATCCGTTACATGGGGGGACTCGGCCAATCGAGTAATCCGGGTGGTCAATCTTATCATCCCAACGGTCTTCCGCTCATTTCAAATCTGATTGAATTGGTCACATCGGCAACGGTAAATAGTGGACGTCACGCGGGTTTAACGGCGGGGAAGATCGCTATTTTCACCTGGCCTGGTCAGCCTGCAAATCCAACTAATCAATACAGTGGGGTTCGATGGATTCACGCCAACAACTGGTTGCCGTATCAAAAGAAGAATTTTGTGACTCCCGCTTTTCCCGGCTACGTTTCCGGCCATAGCACGTTCAGTCGTTCCGCTGCGGAAATTTTAACGGCCATCACTGGATCACCTTTTTTTCCTGGTGGCATGGGGACTTTCACTTCTGTTTCCAATATTTCGCTCGCGTTTGAAAAAGGCCCGAGTGAAACCATCCAATTGCAATGGGGAACTTATTTTGACGCCGCCGATCAAGCCGGACTCTCTCGCATCTGGGGCGGCATTCACCCGCCCATTGATGACTTGACCGGGCGTGTGGTCGGTTCGCAATGCGGGCAAGGTGTTTGGACGCTGGCGCAAAAATATTTTGATGGATCCATCGTCAACACGCCGATGAATCTCACTTTCACCCCTCTGAATCCAACCCAATGCCAGATTCGTTACAACACAGTCCGGGGATTGTTCTACAAGCTGCAATCCTGCTCCATCCTCGGCGAATCTTTTGTCGATGAGGGCGGGGGGTTCACGCAAGCGACGGATGCTTTTTCCGTTAGGATTCAAAGTCCCGCTGATGCTGGAAAATTCTTTCGCGTGGTCAGTGCTGGCGCTCCATAAATCTGTCCGGCTTGCCATTCGTCGGAAAATATTCTCGAAACGCGGGTCGTTCGAGATGTAGGCTTTCGCGTGATGAAGATGACTCTGCGCAAAACCGTTTTGCTCGCCGCCTTTTCCTCCCTCGCGTTAACCTGCGCAGGCAAAACTTCCGACGCGATTGCCACTGCGAGTGAGTTGCGCGAGAAAGGGGATTTCAAACAAGCTGAAACCTTTCTCCGCCGCGCGTTAAAATCGAACTCAGGAAATATTTCCGGCGCGGAGCGCAAACAGTTCATCCGCGAAATTGATATGCTGGAGCGGATTCGGCAGGACTATTCGCTCGCCGAAAAAGAGTTGTTCCAAAAGATTGACGAGTCGGTGAAAGATTTTTCGCGCGCGGAATTCGAAAAATGGTTGAAGGAAGGCCGTTTCGACAGTTGCATGATTGATGGCGAGCGGCGCTTCACCGGCACGAGTGTCAGCAATCTATATTTTCGTCATCCTGAATTAAACGCCCGCCGTAAAACGCCCAAGGATGACTCGGCTTATCACAAGTTAATGCTGGATAATTTGCGCGCGATCAAAGCCGCTGCCGAAAGAGAAAAGAAACCGTACGTGTTGCCGCAGCGTTACAAAGCATCCATTACTGTATCTGCGGAAAAAAATGCAGCGCCCGATGGCGAGATCATTCGTGCGTGGTTGCCGATTCCGCGCCGCAACCCCTTCCAAGATGCTTTCAAGTTGGTCTCGACTTCGTCGCCGGTGAAATATCTGGCCGATGTGGACAGCCCGATTCGTTCTGTTTACCTCGAACAAATTGCGCAAAAAGATCAACCAACGAAATTCGAAGTATCATTCGAATACACCATTCACAGAGTTCATTTTCCGTTAGACGCGAAAAAAATTAGACCAGCCGACAAAAATGATCCCGCGCTGAAACCGTTTGTTGCCGAAGCGCCACACGTTGTTTTTACGCCGGAAATAAAATCACTGGTAAAGAAAATTGCCAGCACCGAGACCAACCAAATGCTTCAGGCAAAAGCATTTTTCGACTGGATTGCCGACAACATCCAATACAGCTACGCCCGCGAGTATTCCACACTCACCAACATCAGCGATTATTGCAGGAACAACGGCTACGGCGATTGCGGTCAGGAAGCGCTGCTCTTTATCACACTTTGCCGCTCGCAAGGAATTCCCGCGCGCTGGCAAACCGGCTGGCATCTGGTTCCCGGCAAAGCCACCATTCACGACTGGACGGAAATTTATCTGGCGCCATACGGTTGGGTGCCGGTTGATCCGTGGGCTGGGATTTTTGCGATGCGTTATTGCACGACGCTGAAAAGGCAGGATCGCATCGAAGTGCGCGATTTTTATTTCGGCGGCCTCGACCAATGGCGGATGATTGCCAATAGCGATCACAATCAGGAACTGCAACCGCCGAAAAACACCTCGCGCTCCGACGATGTTGATTTTCAACGCGGTGAATTGGAGTCCGGTGACAGGAATATCTACTTCGACAAATACTCTTTCCATCTCGACGCAAAGGAATTGCACCCCAGGTCTCCTCGATGATTTCCGTTTAAAACCTCATGAATGATTCAGAGCAACGGCGCGCCCTCCAGTGCGCCATCGAAGCTGCGCAAGCCGCTGGCGTCGTCATGAAAAAGAATTTTCGATCAGCCAAAAAAATCAATGAACAAACCCAGTTCGATATCAAGTTGGAACTGGATGTCCGCTGCCAGAAGTTGGTTGAGAAAATATTATTTGGCTGGTTTCCACACGTTTCGTTTCTCGGAGAAGAAGGAGACAATCCCAATGCGGAAGGTGATTTGCGTTGGGTGGTCGATCCGATTGACGGCACGGTAAATTTTAATTACGAAATTCCGCACGCTTGCGTTTCCATTGCGTTGCAAAGACAAGTCCAAGGCCGAAAGTCCAAAGCCCAAAGTCATCCAGACGCAGCGTATCAAACAATTGTCGGCGTGGTTTACGATCCCTTTTGCGGCGAACTCTTCACCGCGATTCGTGGACAGCCCGCGCGCTTAAACGGAAAAATTATTCACGTCAGCAAACGCAAAACACTCGATACCGCCATTGTGTCGCTGGGCTTTGGCAAAACGAAAAGTTCGGTGGAAACGACGCTCGTTTATTTCAGTGAACTGCTCCGCAGAGTGCGCAAAGTGCGGATGATGGGTGCCGCTGCGCTCGCCATGGTTTACGTGGCGGCTGGCCGGTTCGATGGGTATATGGAATCTCAAATTCGCCTCTGGGATATTGCCGCGGGCGGCTTGATTTTGGAATGCGCGGGCGGAGAGTTTTGGAATGAGGCAATTGAAGGCCACGGCGAACACGCCTACCGGATTCTCGCCAACAACGGCTTGCTGCGTTCTCAACTGGAGAGCCTCGGCAAAGTGGTCGCGTGAGGCAATGCCTGAAGTGAGGAGGCCACGAATGGAATTATCGCGGCGGAAACGGATGTGAAACGATGAACGTTTTTCTTACAGGCGCGACCGGTTTCGTCGGCGCCGAAATGGTGCGGCAACTTCGCGCTGCGGGGCATTCTGTTCGTGCGTTGGTGCGGAGTATGCAATCGCCCTCAAGCGGGCATCTTGTTTCCTCTCACTGCGTCGAGTTGTATCGCGGAAATATTTTGGAGGCTGGTTCGCTGACGGGAAGTCTCGACGGCATGGATGCAGTCATTCACCTCGTCGGAATCATCAGTGAAGTTGGCGAAAATACATTTGAAAATGTCCACACGCTCGGCACCAAAAACATGGTGGACGCCGCGAACCATTCCGGAGTCAAACGGTTTATGCAGATGAGCGCGCTCGGAGTTCGTGCCGATGCGGTGGCGCGCTACCATCGCTCGAAATGGGCTGCGGAAGAATTGGTGCGAAGCAGCGGATTGGATTTCACAATTTTTCGCCCATCGATTATTTACGGGAGTGAAGATCACTTCGTAAATTTTTTCGCGCGCCTTTCTCGTTGGTCACCCGTTTTGCCGGTGATGGGAAGCGGGCAGGGGACTCTGCAGCCGATTTGCGTCGGGGATGTGGCACACTGTTTTTTGAATTCGCTCAACGATCCCCGCGCGTTTGGGCAGACCTATGATTTGTGCGGGCCGGATATTCTGACCATGCCTGCGATTCTCAAGACCATTTGCGATGTGACCGGGCGAAAGCGCTGGCAGATTCGTGTGCCCTTGACGCTGGCTCGTATGCAGGCTGCATTGCTGGAATTCATTTTCCCCACGCTCCTGCGCACGGCGTCGCCGTTGACTCGCGATCAATTGATCATGCTGGAGGAAAGAACCATCGGCAACGGCATCCCTGCGAACTTATTATTCGGTATCCCACCGCCCCATTTCCGCGAAGGAATTGCGGTGTATTTGAAATAAATTTGCGTGATTTCAGGTGTAACGAGTCGCATCTGGCCCACGTCCACTATTTAATGGCTATAAAATCTAAAGTTTTGCTGGGAATTTCTTTTGGCCTGAACGCGGCGCTCATGGCGGGACTGTTAATTCACCGAACCTCCTCTCAACCAACGGATAAATCTCATTTGACCACCAATGTCGCAGTCGCGAGAAGTTCAAAAGCAGCCCGTTCCGATAAGGCTCTTAAAACGGTGACGGTGACGCGTGATAAAGATTTTGATTGGGGAAGCGTGGAGTCTCAGGATTATCTCGAATACATCCAAAATCTTCGGGGGATTGGTTGCCCCGAGGAGACGATACGGGACATCATCATCGCGGATATCAACAAACTTTACGCCTCGAAGATCGCTGCGCTCTATCCCTCGGCTAAAGACATTAAATTTTGGCGCGTGGATGATCGCATTGCCCGGAAAGAAGAAAACGAACGCGACGACAGCCGCCGCGACTTGGAGAAAGAAAAACGTGAGTTGATCCATCAATTGCTTGGGATCAATTACGACGCAGAATTGGCGCGCTTGTCAGGGAGGCCGAATAACGACGCGGAGCGTTACGGATTTCTATCCCCGGAGAAACAGGAGCAGGCCAAAACTTTGCGCGACAAATACCGGCAGATGGAGCGCGATCTTTTCAAAGATGGCGGCGGCTGGACTGCGGAGAACCGCGCGAAATTCACCGCCCTGCGTACGGAACGCGAAGCTGAAATGACGAAGTTGCTGGGGCCGGAAGAATTCGAACAGTATCAATTCCGCAGTTCCTACACGGCGCGGAGTATGCGTGAGACCCTCACCGGATTTCAGCCAGACGAAGATGAGTTTCGAAAAATTTTTGAACTGCGTAAATCGTACGACGACCAGTTTGGTTTTGCCCGCGAGAGAGGCGACGAAACCCTCCGCGAAGAACAAAAACTTGCGCAGCAAAAGCTCGACGAACAACTCAAGGCGACTTTGGGGGAGGATCGTTTTCGCGACTATCAACTCTCTCAGGACGAGCGCTATCGCAGCAGTTTTGATTTCACGCAGCGTTATGATCTGCCGAAGCAAACGGCCGACACGCTCTATGCGGTGCGCGTCGCCGCCGAAACGGAACGACAGCGAATCCGCAACGACGCCAGCTTGAGCGCCGACGCCCGAACCGCCGCTTTAAACTTGCTGGCCAACGATACCCGCCAAGCGCTTCAACCTGCCTTGGGTAATGATAATTGGGCCAAGTACGAAGCGAGAGATGGAGGATGGATTAACCGTCTGAACCAGAGCCGCGAGGGCGGCAATCGGATTGGCCGGGACCGGCCTCGCAGGCAATAACGTGAAGCCTTCAAAGTCCGTTACGCCACGGAAACGACTTTGTACTCGCTGCGTGACCCGCCAAGTTCAATCTGCAATCGTTCCCCTTGTTTTTTGCCAACGAGTTGCTGGCCTAGAGGAGATTGCGGCGTGATCACCAAAACCTCCTTTTTCTCGTGAACGACTTCCGTGCCGCCTGCGCGCGAACCAATGAAGTAGAAAGAACGTTCATTTCTCCCGTCCAGTTCGACCAGAGCGCTCAAATCAATCGCATCTTCTTTTTTAAAATTACGCAACGTGAGTTTCTCGAAGTGCTCAATGGCTTGCATCAGTTCCGCCGCCTGACGCGATTGCCCTCGCGCCAGATAGGACGCTTCCAGCCCTCGCGTGTCGTATTTGTTTTCGGCTTTACTCTGTTCGTGGGTCGCTTCGGCATGCGCCGCGCGAGCCGCTTTGTGGTAAACGGAAAGATCGCCGATGAGATGAGCGACAATTTTTTTAACGAGTGCGGCTTTATTCACAATAGCGGCTTGCATGGAACTGGAAGAGTGAACGGCGCGCAAGCCAGTTGCTCAGGGCAAATTGGATTGGCTCAACCGGATTGGTTTCGCGTTCCGCCTCGGCAATTAAAAGTGGTTCCAGACCATCGCCTTTTGAAGCTGATGGGGAATGTTGCTGTTCATTAAAATCCAGGAATTAGTTCATCCCGATCAGCGCTTATTGGTTTTGGCGCTCAACTTCACCGTGGGTCGTCCTGATTTATTTCTCACGCGTTCATTACTCTTGCGCCGTCTTCGCTCCATTTTTGCCTCAGGTGAAAACTGGGTGGCCACCAGACCAGCAACCACGATGAGAAAGAAAGCTCCCAAGACCAAAGAAATTGGATTCTCGAAATTCATGTCTAAAGGTGCCGGGAAAAAATGGGTTTTGTAAAGCAACGATCCACCATTTTGGGGGATGAAAGGCCGGGCAACGTCACTCCAGGCACACCAGTCGTCCCACTCGGATTCTTAAGAGCATGTTTGAAAACCCCGCTTGGAGTTCCGCCTTCAGGCGGCAGGGCGAGGGAACCGCCTGAAGGCGGAACTCCGAACGCCGCCGGGTTGAAGCCCAAATGAGTTTTCAAACAGGCTCTAATGTGCCGCATAGACTGACGCGCCAATTGGTTTTGAAGGTTGAGCGCCATAGATTCCGGCTCTTGCTCTGGTCGAGCCGTTTGCTACGCTCCACTTCATTCCGAAATGACCGCAGCCGAATTCAAAAAGAAATGGTCGCGCTATCAGGGCAAAGAAACTTCCGCCTATCAAAGCCACTTTGACGATCTTTGCCGCCTGCTTGAACAGCAAACACCCAACGAATCCGATCCTACCGGCTCAGATGTGTTCTGTTACCAAAAGCATGTGGTGAAAGACGCGGAACTTTTTGATCTCGAAAAGCCCGACGCCAGCGAATCAACCGAACGCGGCTTTGCCGATGTTTGGAAAAAGAATTGTTTTGCGTGGGAATACAAAGGCAAAAAGAAAAATCTCGACGAGGCTTACAAGCAGTTGCTCCGTTATCGCGAGTCATTGCAAAATCCGCCGTTGCTCGTCGTTTGTGACTTCGACCGCTACATCGTCAAAACGAATTTCAACGGCACGGTTCAAGAAGTCCACGAATTCACTAATGCCGAAATTGACCGTCCCGAAAACCTGCGAATTCTCCGCGCTCTTTTTTGTGACCCTGAATTTTTAAAACCACAACGCACCACGGCGCAAGTCACTAAAGACCTCGCCGTGCAAATCGCGGAAATCGCCAAGTCGCTGCAAAGCCGCGAGAGTCACGAATTAACGGACGCCAAGACGCGCAAGGAAATGAATTTTGCGCAGCGCAAAAATCTTCGCATCGCTCGTTTTCTAAATCGCGTTGTCTTTTGTTTCTTCGCTGAGGACACCGGGCTTTTGCCGAAAAATCTTTTTTCGGAAATTACGAAATCTGGAATTGATGACCCGAAACTTTTTGCCGAGACGTTGGAAAAGCTTTTCGCAGTCATGGCGACCGGCGGCACGTTTGGCAAAGACAAGATTCGTTATTTTAACGGGCATCTTTTTGAGGAGTCCACCGTCTTTGAACTCACGGAAG
>JBKJOA010000383.1:0-22105 GCA_046593365.1 Limisphaerales bacterium | reverse complement strand
GTAGCGTGCATAAGAATCGACATTTCCGCCACGATTGAATCCCGGTTCCAATCCTTCGAGCCACATAATGCGCGTGGTAATCGCGGCGTCGGGAAAACCTTGTGAAGTGTATCCGACGATTTTTCGTTCCTTGAAAACAGCGCCAACCGGACAACCGTCGCCGATTTTTTCTGCGATGCGATGCAAGCCGCGCGGCGTCATGTTGGAGCCGGAGACTTCGCCGACGCCAAAACGCGAAGTGGAACAGCGATATTTTTTTAAAAGCGCGTACTCGTTAAAACTCGCTTCGATGGGCTGCTGCAAACGGCTTTCAAATACAGAGGCCGTTTGCCGGGTGATGCTTACTGCGAAAATAAAACGCGTTGGCAAAATGTCGTGTCGCCGACACGCGAGATTTAGCTCTCGTGGAATTCTTTGTGCAGAATTCATTTAAGCCCCGTTAGTTTTCACCAGCTTCTTCACCAAAACTTTCGAATTTCTGCCGCTGTGATCATATTTATCCCGGCGTGACGGTGGAAGATCATCGGGCCTGCCCTCGCTGAAGCCCGCTTTGCTTTGGAAATAAGTGAACGCTTGCGTCGAAAGCGTAAGCAGTTCGCACAAACCCAATTCGCGCGCTTTAGTTTCGACAAACTGAATGAGCTTCTGGCCAATCCCTTGATTTTCGTGCGAGGGATTGACGTAGAGAAAAGCCAGCTCGCCTTTTTTCTGTTCGGGATAAACGTGCAGCGCGACACAGGCGACCGGGTTTTTATCAATTTCAAAAATGAAATAATCGCCCAGTTGTTTTTCGATAACCGCGTGGGTGCGCTTGATTAGTTCTTCAGTCGCAACCGAGTTTTTTGTCAGTTTTAAAATGGCGCGAACGTCTTTTTTCATCGCCTTGCGAATCTGCTCGTACTCATTGGCGTAAATCAGCGTGCCGATGCCTTCATTGGAAAAAACTTCCGCGAGCAAACCCTCATCCACCCGCCCATTGATGACGTGGACGCGCTGGACGCCGGCTTTGCACGCGGCGGCGGCGTGTTGCGCCTTGGACAACGCGGCGGACGCGAAATCATTTTTCTGTTTGGATAGAAGTGAATCAAGTTGCGCCACGAGCATCTGCCGGATGAGTTTGTCCTGGTGAATCAAACCATCTTGAGTGGTGATGAAAATAAGTTTGATGGCTTTCAACGCCTCAGCGACGGCGAGGGCAACCCCATCTGAATTGACGCGATAAGTTTTGCCATCACCGTCAAAACCGAGCGGCGGCACGACAGGAACGATTCCCTGCGCGAGCAAGGTTTGCAAAAGTTCAGTATCAACGCGCTCGACTTTTCCGGTGTGCAAATGATCGACGCCCTGAATAATTCCGAGGGGATGCGCGATGATGGCATTCGTGCAAGCGGCTCGAAGATCGTTCGCGGAAAGACCCTCGAGAATTTCGTGCGTGAGGCGATTGGCGGCGGTGAGCGCGAGTTTTAAAGTGGGCGCGTCGGTAATGCCACTGCCCCCGAGGTCGGAAGGCGTGACTTTTTGTTCTTCAGCGAGAGCTTTAATTTGGGCGGCCGCACCGTGAACGAGCACCACACGAATGTTGAGCGAGCGCAACACCGCGACATCGAGCAGAATGTTGGCGAAATTTTCTTCCGTCACAATCGCACCGTCGATGGCGATGATGAACGTCTTTTCCCGAAAGCTCGGAATGTATTGGAGGATGCCCCGCAGGTCAGTTGGTTTCATGCGAAGTTAATGTTGTTGGCGATGCCGGATTCACCGGCGCGATTGAGCAAATGAACCCATGCGGCTCGCCCGGAGGCGCGATTTTTTTTTGTAAAATAATTATTCACTCTCTCGCAGACTAAACTTTTTCGCGACAAGCTTCTGACGAATAAGCTGTTTGCACAAATACCCAACAACATATGCCCGCGCCGTGTTCAACTGAACGTCTCGGTTCTGCTCTAGCTCCGTCAATGCGGCATCGACGGTTTCCCACAGTGCGGTGTCTTCAAACTCGCTATAGGGATGATTCATTTGTAAATTCATAAAATCTTTAAATCGCCTGTCCTTTTAAGAAGCACATCGCGCAAATTAAAAACTTTATTCGATAATCGCATTGCCGCCGCGAATCCCCGGAATGCGCGTGATGTATCGGTAAGTTTCGTTGACCATGAAAAAAGAATACGCCGAGAGCTTTTGGAATCAATTGGTTTTTGGTGGAGCCGGTTTGGAGCCGACTTTTCGCAGCGTCCGTTTAAAGCCGGTGGCAAACCGGCACTCCGGTTTTATTGTCCCGCGAGAACTGTTTTCAGCGCTTCCACGGAACGTTGATTTTCCGCAGGTGTTCCAATCGAAACCCGAATCCACTCCGGCAAATTGTAGCCGCCCATCGGTCGGGTGATTACGCCCAATTTTTGCAAATCGTTAAAAACTTTTTGCCCATCTCCGACCCGAACTAGAATAAAATTGGCGGAGGACGCCACCAGTTTCAGTTTCATTCTGCGGAATTCCGTTTCCAGAAATTGCAAGCCATGGAAATTGTTGGCGCGCGTTTTTTCCAGATGTTCGGTGTCCTCCAAAGCAGCAAGGGCGGCGGCCTGGGCAATGGAATTGATGTTGAATGGCTGCCGGATTTTTTCCAGAGTGGCGATCAATTCAGGAACGGCGATTCCGTAGCCGACGCGTAAACCAGCCAGCCCAAAAATTTTGGAGAACGTCCTCATCAAAAGAAGATTCGATTTTTGGCCGTTACGAATCAGGGGAAGCAAATCCACCGAATCATTCAGAAATTCAAAATACGCTTCGTCCATCACGATCAAAATATTTTTTGGAACACTGTTGATGAGTTGAACGACTTCTTCGCGCGGGGCGAGAGTTCCGGTGGGGTTGTTCGGATTCGCGACGAAGATAACTTTCGTTTGTGGTGTAATCGCTTTCACCATCGCGGGCAAATCGTGGCCGTAATTTTTCGAGGGAACAGTAATCACATTTGCGCCGAATAATTTTGCCACGATGGGATAAATCGCGAAGCAATATTCGGAGACGATGACCTCAGCGCCTGAAGACATGAGTGCGTGTCCGACGAACTCGATGATTTCATTTGAGCCGTTTCCGAGAATAAGATTAGCCGGTTCGATGCCGAGATGTTCCGCGAGTTTCTTTTTCAGATAGAACGCGTTGCCGTCGGGATAAAGATGAAGGTTTGATAAAACACGTTCCATCGCCGCGAGCGCTTTGGGCGACGGGCCAAGCGGATTTTCATTTGATGCAACTTTGATGAAGCTGGCCGCGGGCAGATTCAGTTCGCGCGCGACTTCTTCTATGGGGCGTCCCGGTTGATAGACGGGCATTTTTTCCAGGGCGGGGTTCAGAGAAAGGGAGAGGCTCATGGGAACTTGAAGTTAATTGATCAACTGAAGAATTCTTTTTACGTCCACATGCCGACCAATCAAATCGCGGATGACGGATATTTTTTCGAGATCATCCGGGCGCGTTTTAACAATCAAATCGTGAACCTTGGAAGCGATTTCATAGCTGTCCTCTTTCACGAGCAAAACAGGAAAATTCATTTCTTGAATGATTTTCAAAACGCTTTCGCCGGGGCGTAAGTTTCCGGTCAGAACGATTCCAGCGAGTGTGCGTTCGGATTTTCCGCAAAGTGCGGCCGCGGCGGCGAGAATCAAATCTTCCCGATCACCTGGAGTGATGACCAGCACGCCCGGCTGAAAAAATTGAACCGCGTTGCTCGCGCTCATCGCACCGACCACTACGTCTTCGACGAGATTATTCAGATGCCTGGATTGATTGAGTTGTTCCCCATTTAATTCTTCGAGAATCGAGCGAAGGGTCGGGTGCGACAAAATGTTGAGATGCGGAATGACGCCAAGCAGCTCCAGTCCTTTTCGTTTCAAACCGCGCCGTGCAAAATCAGCAATGTAATCTATCTTATCCGTGGTCACCTTGTTGATGATAACCCCGATGATTTCCACGCCGGCTTTTTCAAAAAGCGCCTGGTTCAGCGCCACTTCGTCGATTGGTTTGCCAATGCCGCCGCGGGTCACGATGACCACTTTGGCCCCGAGGATTTTCGCAACTTGCGCGTTGGACAAATCAAACACGGAACCGACTCCGGCGTGCCCTGATCCTTCGCAAAGAACAAAATCTTTTTCCCAGGCAACCCGATCAAATGCTTTGTTAATGGTTTTGGCGAGCGTCTCGTAGTTCGCTGATTCCAGATACTTTCGCGTAAAATCCGGCTCCACCGCAATTGGGCTCATGTCCACGAGTGGGCAATCCAATTTGTAAACGCTGTCCATCAGCACGGTGTCTTCGTCGATTTTGTGCTCGGCAATTTCGACGAAGCGTTGGCCGACCGGTTTGATGTAGCCGATGCGTTTGAACGTTTTTTGAAGGGCGGCGAGCAAACCGAGAGAAACTGTGGTTTTGCCGTCGTTCTGTCGGGTGGCCGCGATGAAGACGCGGGGAGTTTCGGTATTCATTCGGTTCTTTTTTCTCGATCCTGATCCTGATCTTAATTGAAAATCCAGAGTACGACTATGACTGGGATTAAACGTAAGGTTGAAATTTATTCGCCTGAAAGTTTTTTTCCGGCATCGGGATAAAGCTCGCTGTAAGCGATGGACTGGAGTCCGACAATGGCAGCGACCCCCAGGATATCGTGCGCATTTGAACCGCGAGAAACGTCGGCGGCGGGGCGGTCCAGGCCGAGAAGGATTTGCCCGTAAGCATTCGCGCGCGAAATGTGGCGAATCAGTTTGCTGCCGATATTTCCAGAATTTAGATCGGGAAAAACGAGGACATTCGCGCGCCCGGCAACTGGACTGTCCGGAACTTTTAAGGCGGCAATTTCAGGAACAATCGCGGCGTCCACTTGAAGTTCGCCGTCAAAATCAGCATCGAGCCGAATCTGTTTTGCCTTTTGTTGAGCGAGTGCCGTCGCGGCTTGCACACGACCAATCGAAGGATGGGTGGCGCTGCCCTTGGTTGAATAAGAGAGCAAGGCGACGCGTGGTTTGGTGCCGAGCAGTTGGCGCGCGAGTTGGGCTGTGGAAACGGCGATGTCCGCCAGTTGGTCAACGGTTGGTTCGGGAATGACGCCGCAATCCGCCATGAAGAGCACTCCGTTTTCGCCGAAGCGTGTGTCCTCGACCTCCATGATCATACAACTTGAAGCAGTGGTCGCTTGCGGCGCAACTTTGATGATCTGAAACAGCGGACGTAAAACACTGCCGGTGCTTTCGTTTGTGCCGGAAATAAATCCATCGGCTTGGTGCATGGCGACCATCATCGCGCCGTAATAATTCGGTTTGAGCATCGCTTCACGCGCTTCTTTTTCTTTCACCCCTTTGAAACGGCGAACGAGTTCAAATCGCCTGGCAAAGGCTTCAAGGTCTTCGCTTTCAGCCGGATTAATGATGCGGACGCCTTCCAACGAAACATTGATTCGTTCCGCCGCCCGTTTGACCTTGGTGCGGTCGCCCAACAAAATGGGTGCGCCAAGACGCAAAGAATAAAATTGCCGGGCCGCTTGCAAAACGCGCGGTTCGGTTCCTTCCGGGAACACCACACGTTTGGGATGGCGTTGTAATTTTTCAACAATGCTGCCGATAAATCGCATGTGGTTTAGTATCTGAGGGTTTGCGAAACTGCAACTCTGCGGAAATAAAAACGGTCGTCTGTTCTCTCCGGGTAGCAACTGCGTCTTGCGGGTGCCAATCGTCCAAACCGCGCTTGCGTGAAAATATCTTCCGCCTAAGATGCGAGCCAAGTTGACACAACCAGCCAAATATTATCGCGACCATATAGCATCAGGCATCCTGCCTGACGTTAAGCCGTGGCTACCCGCCCCGCAGCATGGAGGCGATAATTTCAAGACGCATCGAAACGACAAAGAAAATTCGGGCGGCGAGTCGCGCCCCCTCTACGGCGGCCAGGAGGGCTGCCGCAACTATCCATGATTCGCTCGTTCGCTTTTACCAATCAAGGCAAGCTGCACACCAAAGACATCAACATGTTTTTGATGCCGACGCTTCTGGCTGACACGAATCTTTTTCTCTGGGTCGATCTCGAAAATCCGACCCCTGAGGAAAATAAGTTCGTGCTGGAAGATGTTTTCCATTTTCATCCGCTCTCGGTTGAAGACTGCGTGATGGTCAGCCCGTCGCCAAAGGTGGAAGAATATAGTCCGAAGGAGGGGGATCTTTTTGCGCAGTATCTTTTCATGGTGATTCACGCTGTGGATTACAGCCGCAAGGATGGCGTGTTTGCGACGAGCGAGTTGAATTTTTTTCTCGGCAAAAATTTTCTCGTCACTTACCACGACGCCCCGCTGCGCAGCATTCAACACACGGAAGATCGCTGTTTGAAAAGCAATGTGCATGTCGCGCGCGCGCCCGATCGTGTCGCACATACGTTGCTCGATGCTATCGTGGAAAATTACAAACCGGCGCTCGACGAACTTTCTCTGGAAATTGCGGAGGTCGAACAACAGGCGTTGCAAAACCCGAGCAAGGAAACACTCAATCGGATTTTTCAGATCAAAAAAGAAGTTTTGCATTTGCGGCAGATCATCGGGCCGCAACGCGAAGTGCTGGCGCGGTTTGCGCGGGGCGAATTCAAATTGATCCGTCCGCATCTGGTTCCCTATTACCGCGACGTTTACGATGCGTTGTTCCACATTTCCGAACTGGCGCAAAATTACACCGATTCGCTCACGGGAATTTTGCAGGTGTATCTAAACATGTCGTCGAACCAAACCGGCGAAGTCATTAAAGTTCTGACCTTATTTACGATTATCACGACGCCAATGATGATGATCGGAACCTGGTACGGAATGAATTTCGAGCACATGCCGGAATTGAAACCGAAATCAGCGTATTGGATAATAATCCTGATTACGACGGTTAGCACCGCTGCAACTTATTGGTATTTTAAAAAGAAAAAATGGTTTTGAAGGACAGAATGCAGAATACAGGAGTCAGAATATTCACCGTGCAGCGGTGTCAATTTTTCCTTCTGAATTCCGTATTCCGAATCCTGTCTCGTGTTGACTCATGGCTCCCAAATCCAGTTTTCTCGACAAAGTTCTCGGGCGCATAGGGCGACTCGACGCGGAAGGTTTGCAAACGGTCGTCCAACGACTCGCGCGCGAACGGACTTTTCTCGAAACACTTTTCAACACGATTGAAGACGGCGTGCTGGTCGTGGATGAAAAAGGACGAATCATTTATTTCAATCAGGCGGTTTCGCGCATATTGAATTGGCACGAGGAAATCGCCGAGGGCCAGCCGATCACGAATTATTTGCCCGAACTCAACTGGAACGAATTGTTCAAATCGCGGAGCAGCCAGCGCGTGGTTGTCCACGAATTTGAAATCAATTATCCCAGTGCAAAATTTTTCCGGTTGTATGCCGCGCCATTGGATGGAGAAGGCGCAGCCAGTTCGGGAGTCGCGCTTATTTTGCACGACGCCACCGAGCAGCGCCAAAAAACTTTTGAAGCAATTGAAAGCGAACGACTGCATTCATTGACCTTGCTCGCTGCAAGCGTTGCTCATGAAATTGGAAATCCGCTCAACGCGCTCCATATCCATTTGCAATTGATGACGCGCGAAATGAAAAAATTGCGGGAAATTGCCGATTCGCCTGCGCCGCGCTTTTCAAAACGGAATCGCGCGCAGAATTCCTCGTCCGCCGAAGACCGCGAAGAAGTTGTCGGCAAATTAGAAAAATATCTCAACGTGGCGAAGGGAGAAATTTCACGGCTCGATTACATCATCACACAATTTCTCGAGGCGATTCGGCCCACTCAACCAAAGCTTGCGTTTGCTTCGCTGAACGATGTGGTTCGCGAGACGATTGAATTGCTGCGTCCCGAAATTGAAAATCGTGGACTTAACATCGATGAGAAACTGGTGAAAAGATTGCCGTCGTCGCCAATTGATGCGGGACAAATTAAGCAAGCGCTGGTCAATCTTGTGAAAAATGCAGTGCAGGCCATGACCAAAGGCGGCACGCTCACGCTTCAAACTGGCGAAGGCGCAGATGGTGTTTGGGCCAGCATTGCGGATACGGGGGGTGGAATTCCGCAGGAACAATTAAATCGAATTTTTGAACCTTTTTTCACAACGAAAAAAAAAGGAACGGGGTTAGGATTAATGATCGTGCAGCGAATCGTTCGTGATCACGGCGGACGAATTGAACTGGAAAGCAACGTTGGCAAAGGAACGATGTTTCGTATTTGGCTGCCATTGCATGAGCGAAGACCACGGTTATTGCAGGCGAACGCATGAAATTTTCGATATTTACGAGGCGCTCAATTACTTGTGCGAAACAAAATTCAGCCGCCTTCTCATTAAGACCCTGCTTTAGCCAGGTGTTTGCGGATGCCGGAAACTTTCAATCGTTTCAACGGTTTTTTGCTACGACAAGTAAACCGTTAAAACAGTTCTCAATGTTGCGCGCCTCCAGCACCCAACTAAAGCAGGGTGTTAATGAGAATATTTTTGAATCGAGGTTGTGGTGAAACCAATGTTGCTCATTGTCGATGATGAAAAGCCAACGCGCGAAGGTCTGCGCGCCGCGTTGGAAGATCATTATGACGTTTACGTCGCAGACGATGCGGCTTCGGCAATGATTTTGCTGGAGCAGGAAAATTTTGCGGTAATGCTGACCGATTTTCGTTTGCCGCAAGAAGACGGGATGAAACTCATCGCCCGCGCAAAATCACTCACCAAACCGCCTATCTGCATTTTGATGACTGCATATGGCTCGGAGGAATTGGCCGTTGAAGCGATGAAAAAAGGTGCGGATGATTACATCGCTAAAGGCCGTCTGCAGATTGAAGAATTGGAAATGCGGATTGCGCGCGCTTTGCGCCAACAGAATCTGGAAACGGAAAATGTTTCCCTTCGTCAGCAACTGCATACCAAATTCGGTCTGGAAAATATCATCGGCGAAGCGCCATGCATGCAGGAGATTTTGGACATCGTCCAGCAAGTCGCTCCGACGCGGGCCACAGTTTTGATCCTGGGTGAAAGTGGCACGGGCAAAGAACTTATTGCAAAAGCAATTCATCAACTCAGCCCGCGTGCGGCACAACCGCTGGTTTCGGTCCATTGCGCTGCGCTGGCCCCGACGTTGTTGGAAAGCGAATTGTTCGGCCACGAACGAGGTGCTTTCACCGGCGCGCATGAGCGGCGGGTTGGCCGTTTCGAACAAGCGCAGGGCGGAACACTTTTCCTCGACGAAATCGGTGAAATTGATCAAACACTCCAAGTCAAATTGCTCCGCTTTTTGGGCGAACGAACCTTCGAACGTGTTGGCTCGAATAAAACCATTTCGGCCGACGTGCGTTTAATTACTGCCACCAACAAGAACCTCGATGAACTGGTCAAAGCCGGGACGTTCCGTGAAGATCTTTTCTTCAGGTTGCGCGTCGTTGAAATCATTCTGCCTCCGCTGCGGGAACGCGCCCCGGATATTCCATTACTGGCGCAAACGTTTCTGCGTGAATTTGCCCGGGAAAATGACAAAAAAGTGAACGGCATTTTGCCGGAAGCTGTCGATGCTTTGCTCAACCATTCGTGGCCGGGAAATGTCCGCGAACTGCGCACCGCCATTGAACACGCTGTCGTTTTGTCGCGCGGAGAAAATATTACGTTTCGCGATTTGCCGGCAAATGTGCGAAATGGCGGCTCGGCAAACCCGCGCGCGGAAGCGTTGCCACAAAATACCCTGAGCGTTCGTGAAGCGGAAAAACAGTTGATCGTTCGCGCGCTCCAGGAATCGAATGGCAACCGCACCTTGGCTGCTGAAAAAACGGGGATGAGCCGCCGCACCCTTCACCGGAAACTTCACATCTACCATTTGGAAGGATTTTAAATGCAAGCCTGGCTACAAAAGTTAATTCATTTCATTGAAGAAGGAGAAGGGGTACAAACCTTGCGGCTTACTTTGGTTGCGATGGCTTTTGTGGCCATATCGATGTTTTACGGCATCGTCTCATTCAGAAATTTCAACGCGGAAGAGGCGATGGATACCGCGCAATTGGCGCGAAATATTTCCAAGGGTGAAGGCTATACGACGAAATATATTCGGCCGTTCAGCCTGGCGTTAATCCAAGCCCAAACCAACCGCAAGGTCTCTGAAATTCACAAGCAGTTGGAAGCAAAAAATTTGTCTGAGAAGGATCGAAACAGACTGGAGAGTGAACAGATTCGACTGAAGAAAATGGCCTCCCTCAAAACCCCGCATCCGGATCTCGCCAACCCGCCGCTTTATCCCACTTTGCTGGCCGGTTTTATGAGTGTGGCACCGATTGATTATAAAATTCCGTTTCAAATTTTCCAAACCTATGGACCTGAGCTGTGGATTGCCGGGTTTAACCAGGCATTTTTCTTTTTGGCAATTCTTCTGTTGTTTAGAATAGCGCGCCAATTATTCGGTCCGTCAATTGCGTGGATTTCCGCCATTTTGTTCGCCGCCACGGATTTGTTTTGGCGATTCAGCATTTCGGGTCTTTCCACCATGTTGCTCGTTGTCATTTTTCTTTGCACAGCGTGGATGCTGGTTCGGTTCGAGCGGCAAACGCGCGAAAATTTGTCCGCGCGAAGGCGATTTTTCTCGGCCATCTTGGCAGGTGTCTTCGTTGGACTTGGCTGCCTGACGCGATATTCCTTTGGTTGGTTGATTGGCCCAGTTTTGATTTTCCTGCTGCTGTTTAGTTCTGAACGGCGTTGGAGGAATTGCTTCGGCGCCCTTCTCGCCTTTGCTCTGGTGATCTCGCCGTGGTTGGCTCGCAACTATTCACTCTGTGGAGAAGCGTTTGGAATGGCGGGGTACGCCATTTGTCAAGGCACGCCAGCTTTCCCCGAAGACCAACTGGAGCGCTCGCTCGAGGCCTCGCCGGTTTTCTCTAAAATTTTGTTATCAGATTATGCGCGGAAATTCTTTATTAACGCGCGTGAAATCCTTGAAAATGAAATACCCAAAATAGGGGGGAATTGGCTCACCCTCTTCTTTTTAACTGGATTGCTCGTCCCATTACGCAATCCTGCACAAACCAAGCTCCGTTATTTTGTTCTTTTCTCGCTTTTCCTTTTGCTCGGCGTTCAGGCGCTTGGAAGAACCCATCTGACAAATGATGCGCCACAAATAAATTCAGAGAATCTAATGGTCTTGCTCAGCCCCCTGGTATTTGTTTTTGGGGTCTCATTTTATTTTGAGCTTTTCAATCGAATTGTCTTTTCGGAACTCGTATTAAGATACGCTGCCAATTTCCTTTTTTGTGCAATCGTTTGTGTTCCGATGATTTTCTCCTTGCTCCCGCCAAGGGTAAGCCCAGTGGCTTATCCGCCCTATTATCCACCGACGCTACAAGAAACGGGTGGATGGATGCGGCCGGACGAACTCATGATGTGCGATGTTCCGTGGGCGATGGCTTGGTATGGCGACAGGCAATGTGTTTCGTTGACCCGAGTCTATCCTGACGATTTTTTTACGATCAGTGACGACATCAAGCCGGTTCAAGCTCTTCATCTCACCCCAAAGACGATTGATGGCCGTTTCCTTTCTCAAATGATCCAGAACAAACAAGGGTGGGGACGGTTTGTTGTGCAGAGTTTATCCAAAGGAGATGTGCCGGACGGTTTTCCCTTGAAGAAATCACCCCAAAGGTTTCTGCCGGATCAATTCTTTGTGACGGATTGGGACCGGTGGACAGTCCCTCCCAAATAGTTGGGCACGTCCGAAAAGAATATTTGACAACAGGCCGTGTGATTCATAAGACTCGGCACGAATTTACGAGCGAATGCGTCGTAGCGCATTTTGGTCGTGTGCAGAAAAATCAAACTATGAAAAAATTCCTTACGTCCGCAGGATTGATTGCCGTTGGCATCTCCAACATCCAAGCAGCTTCCCCTGTAGATCTGTCGCCAATCGAAGCATCAAAACCGTGGAGCGTTTCTGCTGCGCTTCGAGGTTTCTATGACGACAATTACACCACTTCTCCGAGCGACTCCAAACGCTCCAGCATTGGATATCAGCTAACCCCTTCTGCATCACTGAATCTTCCGATGGACCAGACTTTCATTGGTCTGAGCTACGAATACTCATTGCTCTACTTTGAAGACCGTCGTTCCAATAAATACGATCAAAATCACAAATTTGATGCCCGTCTCGATCACGCATTTACCGAACGCTACAAAATCGCGGTCAATGATTCTTTTGTCATCGCTCAAGAGCCTGAAGTTTCCCTTGGTGCCGTGACGTCGCCTTTGCGAACAGAAGGAGATTACCTCCGCAACTTAGGCACAATCAAATTTACGGCTCAAGCTACGGAGCTTGTGGCTGTGGAGTTGGGGTATTCCAATACTTTCATCGACTACGAACAGGATGAGAACAGTAAGAATGAGAATGGCGATACGCTGAAAGATGCGGGATTGCCGAGTCGCACTGGACTTTTGGATCGCATTGAGCACGCTGCCTCAATTGATCTTCGGTGGCGCGCGCTTCCAGACACGGATGCAATTGTCGGCTATCAGTTCGGAATTGTGGACTTTACCGGGGATGAGGTCATTGGTTCCATTGACGGTCAAGATATATACAGCGATGACCGCAACAGTCGGTCACACAGAGTTTATGTCGGAGCCGATCATCGCTTTAACGCGCAGTTATCTGGTTCAGTTCGAGTTGGTGGCCAATATACTGATTATTACAACCAGAACCAGGATAGCGTGAGCCCATATGCGGATGCGAATCTTACTTATCAATACGGACGAGGAAATTATATCCAAGGAGGAGTGAGTCACACGCGAGCGCGAACCGACGTATTCAGCGTTAAGAATTTGGATGACATCACGGTGGACCAGGAAGTCACTGCAGCTTATGTTTCCGTCAATCACAAGATTACACCGAAGCTCACGGGCACCCTGTTAGTTCAAGGTCAGCACGCTACATTCGATGGTGGAAATGAGGACGGCAATGTTGAGTATTATTTCCTTCCAGGGATAAACTTTTCCTACCGTTTCAACCCATATTTATTGGCAGAAGCTGGTTACAATTTTGATCGGTTGGATTCTGACTCGGGACGAAGTTATTCGCGCAACCGGGTTTACCTCGGTGTCCGTGCGACTTACTAAAATAACAATTTGATATTTCGTTGAGAGGCTGCACACTGTGAGCCTCTTATTTTTTTGATGTATGGATACTAAAATACCTGAGTCTCCGGAGATGAAGCTTCATTTTCTGGATTACTGGCGGATCATTCGTCTCCGCAAAACTGTTATCTTGCTGGTTTTCTTGCTGGTCGTTATCACGACGACGGCTGTGACGTTTTTACTTCCGAAAACCTACGCCAGTATGGCGCGTATCAAGGTGGAAAAGGATAATCCAGCCGTTTCTGGAATCGAAAAAACCCCTACTTACAATCCGTTTGACCCATTTTGGCTTGGAACTGAGTTTGAAGTTATCCAGTCCTCCTCAGTTTTGAATGAGGTTATCAAGAAACTGGAACTAAACGAAAAATGGGCAAAGCGCATGGGACGTCCAGGAAAGCTTAAAACGGAACAGACGTATGCTATTTTAAAGAGGCAAATCAACGTTAAACAATCGCGTAACACCAGTCTGATTGAAATTTGGGTTTACAGCGAAGATATGGAGGAAGCGCCAGAAATTGCCAATACCATTGCCGCTGCTTACCGCGAAAGCCGTTTGAACATACGTAAATTGGCTCGCGAAGAAGGTGTTGAATCTCTTCGCAAAAAGCAACAGGAACAAGAAGCACTGATCCAGGCCGCGCAGAAGATCGTAAATGAACAGCGGCGCACCAATGATATTACCGATCTCGACAACACCAGTTTAAACACCGCAATGTTGGAAATCGATACTATTCGGACTTTGGAGCAAAACCGTTTAGTGGCTTCCAAACAATACACTGAAGACCAGACTCTGCTGGATGGAATTACTAAATATACGCGAGAGGAACTCAGAACTTCTCTCTCGACGATGTATCCTTTTGATCCGCAGCTCTCCACTTTTTCCGAAAAATTAGCGTCCGGTCAGCAACAATTGACTGCTTTGCTGAAGGAGTTAACTCCAGAGCATCTCGAAGTTAAAAAAGCCAAGGCTCTAGTTGAGTTGGTTCAAAGTCAGCTTGATGAAAAGATTGACGGAATTCTTCGCGGTTTGAAAAGCAACGCCGAACGAGCCAAAGCACGTTTTGTGGAGATCGATTCTCAAGTCACTGCGAAAAAAGAAGAAGGGAAGTCTAGGGCTGACAAGAATCGTGCTTACGTTGACGCCAAGCGGGAATTGGAAAATCTACAGCGGGTCAAAGAGGCAATTAACTTGAGAATTGCTTCTGAAATGATTGACACAGAATTGCCTATGTCCAACATCGTGACCGTCACAGACGTTGCCAAGGTCGATCCAAACCCCGTTAAACCAAACAAGCCGTTGAACATTGGTTTAGGCGTCATTGTTGGACTGATTGTTGGCATTGGCCTCGCGTTCTTTATCGAATATCTCGACACGAGCGTTAAGACGATTGACGATGTGGAGCGCGCGTTGCAAGCGCCCGTCTTGGGAGTCATTCCTCAAAACGTTGGAAGCCTGATTGAAGAAGGTCCAGACACCCCCCATGCAGAAGCATACCGAGTTTTGCGCACGAACGTTCTCTTTTCGCGCAAGGACGAAAAGCTGAACACGATTTCCGTTCTAAGCGGTGGAGCCGGAGAAGGCAAATCGACCACCCTATTGAATCTTGCCACTGTCTTTGCTCAAAACGGAAGCCGCTGTTTGGTGGTCGATTCTGATCTTCGTCGCCCGAGCATTCATAAAGTGTTGAAAGTTTCCAATACAATCGGTTTGACCAATTATTTGTTGAAACAGAACGCGCTTGAAGAAGTCATTCAGACCACCTCTCTTCAAACTTTGGATTTTCTACCCAGTGGAAAATTGCCGAGCAGTTCGATGGGTATCTTGAGTTCGGTGAAAATGAAAGAACTTATCCGTGAATTGAAAAGCCGGTATGATTTCGTCTTTTTTGATTCTCCACCGCTTCTCGGGGTCAGCGATGCTTCCATTCTGGCCAGCGAAATGGACATGGTTCTGCAAGTGGTCCAATACCGCCGCTATCCGCAACCCATGACCTTGCGCGCCAAGCAAATGATTCAGAAAGTCGGCGGCAACCTGGTCGGGATCGTTTTGAACAACATCAACATGAGCCAGGACGAAAACTACTATTATTACAGCGGTTATTACGAATATTCCAAACAGAATGACGAAGCAGATGTCACTAATAGCAAGCCTGTGAAAAAAGCAGAAAGCACGAAAACTTAATCATTCGGGAAATTTGTATCAGTTGAGCAATATGAACCTACGCAAAATGTCGAAATCTTGGTTATTGTCCGGCGCGTCGGCGTTCGCAGCCCTCTGGTTTGTCGGCTGTATGACAGAAAAGGTTAGTCCTCCGCCTGACGGCACGGCAAAGGAGATTACAAAAGAAACGGGTGAGGGCGACAATCTTCGGATTCAAGACACTGTTCGAGTAACATTTTCCAATGTGAGTTCAACATCGCCCCAGATGCCTCCACAAGAAGAACAGATCAAGGAAGACGGAACCATTACGCTTCCATTAATTGGCTCGGTGAAAGCAGTTGGCCGGACGGCCGGAGATCTACAAAACGAACTTCAGAAATCTTTTCGACGCTTTTACGTTTCGATGAATGTCACAGTCACCACCCCTGACCGATACTATTCAGTAGGTGGCGAAGTCAAAACGCCAAAGCGCGACGCGTATGTCGGCGGCACAACGGTTATCAAAGCGATTCAATCAGCAGGTGACTTGACGGAGTATGCCAACCGAAAAAAGGTTCGCTTGACCCGGGCTAACGGCAAGACCTACATCATAAATTATGATAAAGCGTTGACGGATCCTAATCTGGATTTGCCTGTTTTTCCGGGTGATTTTATACATGTGCCGAAGCGTTTCTTTTGATGATTCAGCTCAAAGTTCTTTCGGGAAGCACGGCGGGAACCGAAGTGGTTGCCCGCCGTTTTCCTTTTTCCGTCGGGCGTAATTCCTCATGCGATTTACAAATAACTGATCCGGGCGTTTGGGATGAACATTTTCAAATCGACTTAACTTTGCCGGAAGGATTTCATTTGGCGGCCAAAGCAAACACGGTTGTGGTCATTGATGGAAAACCAATTCAAAAAGTTATTTTGCGCAATGGCGAGATCATCGAAATCGGCACAACAAAAATCCTTTTTGGATTCAGCGCCACCAAACAAAAGGGACTTGCGGTGCGGGAATGGTTGACCTGGACGGCACTGGCTGCACTGTGCCTTGGTCAAATTGCGCTGATCTACAGATTGCTTCGTTAATGGCGAAAGTGGCGCACGCCTGTAAATGCCATCGCTATATTCCGTTCGTCGGCCACCGCAATCACTTCGCTGTCTCTAACTGAACCTCCCGGTTGAATTGCAGCGGTCGCGCCCGCCTCGGCAGCGGCAATCAATCCATCAGCAAATGGGAAAAAGGCATCACTGCAAACGACACTTCCGGTCAACGACAATCCCGCCTCACCCGCTTTCCAAACCGCGATGCGGCTGGAATCGACGCGACTCATTTGCCCAGCACCCACGCCTACCGTCGAATCACCCGACACATAAACAATCGCGTTTGATTTCACATGTTTAACCACCCGCCAGCCGAACAACATCGCGTTCAACTCCGCTTCAGTAGGCTTTCGTCTTGTGACAATTTTTAAGTCGCTCGGCGTGACCGTTTTCAGATCGCGTTCCTGGACTAGAACTGAGTTTCCCGTCACGCTGCGAAAATCGAGATCGCCCGCCTGCGACGGAGGGCGTAAAAGTTTAATGAGTCGTAGATTTTTCTTTTTTTGCAATAGGGCAAGCGCTTCGGGCGCAAAATCGGGCGCGATGATCACTTCACTGAAAATTTCTGAAATCGCTTCAGCGCAGGCCAAATCGAGAACCTGGTTTGTGGCAATAACTCCACCAAACGGAGCTTGTTTATCGGTGGCGAATGCTTTTTCCCATGCCTGGCGTAACGTTTTTCCACGTCCGACGCCGCAAGGATTCGTGTGTTTTAGAATTGCGAGTGACGGTAATTCTCCAGTGAATTCACCGATCAAACTGGCCGCAGCGGTGAGATCGAGAATGTTGTTGAAGGATAATTCTTTCCCGTGGAGTTGCTGAAAGTAGCTGGAGAAATCTCCATAAAGCGCCGCGCGTTGGTGCGGGTTTTCTCCGTAACGAAGTGTTTGCGCCTGCTCGACGGTGAATCTCAAAACCTTCGGCAAACTGTTTGGCTCCGCGTCTAATTTTCCGAGACGCTTTTCCAAAAAGCTGGCGATGGCTCCGTCGTAACTTGACGTACGAGCAAAAACTTTCGCGGCGAGTTTCTGACGCAGATCCAATGTCGTGTTTCCGTGCGTTTTGATTTGATCCGCCACCATTGCGTAATCGAATGGGTCGAGGAGCACAGTGACCGTTTCATAATTTTTTGCCGCGCTCCGCAGCATCGAAGGTCCGCCGATGTCGATATTCTCAATCGCTTCTTCCAACTTTACATTCGGTTTAGCCACGGTCTGCTCAAATGGATACAAATTCACAATCACCAAATCGATCGGTTTAATCTCATGCTTTTTGACCGCCGCCTCGTGTTCAGTATTTCCGCGGACATAGAGTAACCCACCATGAATTTTCGGATGCAACGTTTTTACGCGGCCATCAAGCATTTCTGGAAAACCGGTGTACGCACTCAGATCGCTTACCGTAATTCCCTGTTCGCGCAACGCTTTCGCGGTTCCGCCCGTGGAAATTATTTCCACTCCCGCTTCCCGCAAAATTTGTGCAAGAGGAAATAAACCCGTTTTGTCAAAAACCGAAATAAGTGCGCGCTGAATTTTCACGGCGCATAAAGTCCTCGCAGAAGTGGAGGGCGTCAATCGACAAATGATTTTCGGGCTAATCAAAAGCTTGCTTTGAAATCCCGCGTTTGTTTAAGTCCCATCACCTTGCAACCGTTACGAAAATTCTTTCGTTGGAAGCATCTGAGCAAATCAGCTCTCGCTAGTTTGCTGATTGCGCTGCTGGCAATGGCTTCGCTTTCCTCGGCCAGTTCCGCCTTTCACAAATGGCTGCATCACGACGCAACCCAACAGGACCATCAATGTGCCATCACTCTTTTGGAAAAACATCAGATTTTGTCGAGTGATGTTTGTTCAACGCTGGTCGTTTCCGATTCGGGGTTGATTCTTACCGCTCTCCCCGCGCAAACCATTGCCCTACCTTCCGTCGATTACTCTTCGTCACCCAGCCGCGCTCCGCCTGCTTGGTTTCTTCTCTAACAGTTTTATTCATGGGCCGTGTGGCTCATCGTTTTTTCCTTTTTAATTGCGCATGAAATGTGCGCCGCAGTTTAACCAGAGAAGTTATGAAAATTTTTAAAATAATGGGGTGGTCTTCTGCCCTTTGCCTGAGCGCAATGACGCTTTCGGCCCAGGAGACAAATGAAGTGGGGCAATTAAAAAAACAATTGCAGCAAATGCAGGACAGTTTTGAGAAAGTCACTCGCGCACAACAGCAACAAATTGAAGCGCTCACGAAGAAGTTAGATGAGTTCACCAAGACTCAATCCGCGCCGTCTATCGCTGCGCCGAAAACGGAGGAACAGAAAAAACTTGAAGCACAGCTGGCGGCAGAACTCAGCAAAGATTCGGCGACAAATTCTGCTCTCACAGAATCGGCGCTAAAAAAACCGTGGTCGGCGAGCGATCCCATCCGTGTGCTGGGAAGTGGCTCAAGTTACCTGAACGTTTCGCTGGATGGATTATTTGCCGCTGGCGGTTCCACGGCGACGGACATTCCCAGCCTGCAACTCGGCGGACACGACCCGAACCAACGCGGATTCACGGTGCAAAATGTGGAAGCCGTTTTTGAAGGATTTGTTGATCCTTATTTTCGCGGACAAGCCAACATCGTTTATCAAATCGATGCCGAAGGAGCATCGGCGGTCGAACTCGAAGAAGCTTACGCGGAATCGCTGTCGCTGCCGGGCAACTTGCAACTTAAGGCCGGACAATATTTCACCGAATTTGGCCGATTGAACCCCACGCATCCTCACGCCTGGAGTTTTGTGGATTTGCCGCTGGTCAGTGGGCGTTTTCTTGGCGGTGATGGCTTACGCAATCCGGGCGCGAGACTTTCGTGGCTGATGCCGACGCCGTTTTATTCCGAACTTTTCTTTTCTGTCCAGAATAGCCACGGCGAAACGGCGGAAAGTTTTCGCAACGAACACGAAGGCGAACCGTTTCTCGGTCGCGTCAATAACGTTGGTCGGGTGAAATCTTTTGGCGATTTGCTTTTCACACCGCGCTACGCCACTTCGTTCGATTTGAGCGATACGCAAACATTGTTGCTCGGCGCTTCCGGCGCATTCGGCCCGAACGCGTCCGGCGTGGACACTGACACGCAAATTTTCGGCGTCGATTTATTTTGGAAGTGGAAACCGGCGAATCATCACGGAGGATTTCCTTTCGTGAGCTGGCAAACCGAAGCAATGTTGCGAAAATATCAAGCGGGCGCTTTCAGCAGCGACGACACTGATTCGAATGGCGCAATCGACAATGGCGAAGCCGATTTGTTCGGTGACGGACTGATTCACAATGCGCCGCGCGAGACTCTGACCGATTACGGATTCTATTCGCAACTGGCCTACGGATTTCGCAAAGGCTGGGTGGCAAATTTAAGAGGCGAATATGTCACGCGCACCAAAGCGGCCGCTTACGAAAAATTATATGGCGACGACAGCGACCGATTGGCGCGATGGCGGATTTCGCCGAATCTGACCTGGTATCCGAGCGAATTTTCCAAACTGCGCCTGCAATATAATTACGATCATGGGCAATTCTCGGACACCGAACATTCCATCTGGTTGCAATTGGAATTTCTGCTGGGCAGCCACGGAGCGCACAAATTTTAATCGGAAGTTTTTTTAACAACGAACGAACACAGATAAACATGGATTATGAAAAAATCTTTCTTCATTTTAATTTTTATAGCGCTCGCATTTTCGTCGCAGGCCAAACTCAATGTCGTCGCAACCACGCCGGATTTTGGCGCAATTGCCCAGGAAATTGGCGGCGACACAATTGAACTCATCACTCTGGCTAGACCAACCGAAGATCCACATTTCGTCGATGCGAAGCCAAGTTTCATCGTCAAGCTGAATCGCGCCGATGTGTTGATCGAAGGCGGCGCGGAATTGGAGATCGGCTGGCTCCCCCCGTTGGTGCAAGGCGCACGCAATTCAAAAATCGAAGCGGGCAAACCGGGGCGTGTCTCCTGCTCGGAAGGTATTCCATTGGTGGAAATTCCCACGACGCTGGATCGTTCCAAAGGGGATATTCACGCCTCCGGCAATCCGCATTACATGACCGATCCCATGAACGCTAAAATTGTGGCCGAACACATTTGCAAATCATTTTGCGCGATGGATTCGAAATCATGCGATAACTTCAAAGCGAATTTAAAGAAATTCAACGAGAAGTTGGATGGCAAAATGGCCGATTGGCAAAAATTGCTCGCGTCTTTTCGTGGCAAGCAGGTGGTGACCTATCACAATTCGTGGCCTTATTTCGCGAAACGCTTTGATTTGAAAATGGAATTATTTCTCGAACCGAAACCGGGAATTCCGCCGTCGCCCGCGCATCTGGCGGAGGTCATCACCAAAATGAAATCAGAAAATATAAAAGTGGTTTTGGTGCAGCCGTATCAGAATCGTAAAACGGCGGAAGCGGTCGCGATCCACAGCGGCGCGGTTGTGTTGGATTTTCCCACGTTTCCAGGCAAAGCGTCCCAGACGTATGCCGACTGGATGGACGGCCTTGTGAAATCACTGGCAACGGCTCTTGAAGGGGGAAAAATAAAGTGACTTGGTGACCGGAAACAGTTTGGTGAAATCCCGCAAACTGGAATCGCCTCACAAAATTATGAGTGACGCTTTAAAATTCATGTTGTGGCCGACAGCGGCTTGCCTGCTGTTGCCAGGATTATTGGTTTATCTAGGACTTCACATTATCAAGCGCGAAGTGATTTTTGTGGACTTGGCCCTGGCGCAAGTTGCCACTCTGGGCGCATGTGTTGGGATTTTGCTGCATTTCGACCCGCACGATTGGCAAAGCTATGCGATGTCTATTGGATTCACGTTGGTCGGCGCGGCGGTTTTTACGCTGACGAGAACCAAGGCGCACACGCGAGTGCCGCAGGAAGCGTTGATTGGAGTCGTTTACGTCGTGGCAGCCGCAGGAGGAATTTTGTTGTTGAACAACAGTCCGCACGGTAACGAGGAATTGAAACAAACGCTGGTGGGCGAATTGCTCTACCTGCAAAGTCCAGGCGAAGTACTAAAACCATTTGCGATTTTTGTAATAATTGCTGCGGTGCATTTCATTTTTCGAAAGCAATTTCTCGCGATTTCCTTCGAGTCGGCGCGCGCTGAAGTCGAAGGACTCTCGGTGCGAGGATGGGATTTCCTTTTCTATTCACTGTTCGGAATCGTGGTGACAACGTTCGTTCACATTGGCGGCGTGCTGCTGGTTTTTTCTTACCTGATTGTTCCAGCAATCTGCGCAAATTTTCTGGCGGAAAAATTAGGCGCTATGCTTGCGATTGGCTGGATTGTCGCCACGTTGGCGAGCGCCGTTGGCCTGTACAGTTCTTATAAATTTGATTTCCCAACCGGCGCAACTATTGTTTGCGTCCTCGGCGGATTTCTGGTGCTGAGCATGATTGCGGCAAAATTTGTGAAGCGAAGAAACGCTTGATAATAAAAAAAACAGAACCTTCCAGAAAACTCGCTTTACAACAAAACGTTTGGCAGTAATGTGACTCAAACTAAATTATGCGAAAGTCATACTCTCTTTTCCTAGCTGGTCTTGCTCTGGTTTTCGTCGGCTGCGCCGGACCAGAACACAAACTCGGACGCGGCATCAACAACATTACTGAATTCCCGCGCGGCGGAGAAGTTCGTCGTTCCATGGAGCAGACGGCCATTTTCCGCAGTCCCGATGAA
>JBKJOA010000208.1:0-3050 GCA_046593365.1 Limisphaerales bacterium | reverse complement strand
CAACCGGCCGGCAACGCCGGCGAAACGACGCCATCAAAGTTTTGGGAGAAAGCGATCTGCGCTTTGCCGAGTTGAAAAGTATTTGTGATGGTGCCGAGATTATTTGTTCCATCCAGCAACGAAAAAACGGCGTTGTTGGTCCCCCCGCAGCCACCAAGCGCAGTGAAGCTAAATGACCTTGCGATCGATGAACCGCCTGCAATCAGTCCGCCATAATTTTGCGCACCGCTGGGTGAAATAATCCCGGTGTTCGTTTGAAGAGTCGCGGTCAGGTTGGTGACGTTCAGCCCGCCGACATTTTTCAAAGCAAAGTTCACCGTGACCGTTTCACCTGAATCAATCACGCCATTGGTTGGTGCGCAGTTTTCCGAAAGTAAACTCGTGGATTCAATGGTCACGTTTGGCCCGGCATCAATACGCGCCCACCAAGTCCCCCAACGACTATTCCCTTCGATGTTCGGATCACCAACGGAAGCCGCCGCGTATTCTTGAATGGTCCAGAAGGTGAGGTCATTCACCGGATCAACGACGGTGCTGCTGTAATCGCCCCAACGATTATCGGCGCCTCCCAACGTTTTGTAGTAAGCGCTTTCGCCGGCTTTGAAAACGGTGTCGTCGCGCAGCGTATTGGTTGCGTCGAATGAGAAGCGGAAAGAATAATTTCCGCTGGCATATTGGTTTGTGGCGAAGCGCGAGTAGCCGATTAATGCGTCGCTGTTTTTATTCACTGCAATCGTGGGATACCCGTAAAATGTTTTGCCGGTGGCGTCGTCGCGTCGGCCGAATTGTTTGACGACTCCGTTCGTGGCGATCTCCCACCACTGCACCGCGGCTCGGGTCTGCGCGACGGTGGGCAGGAAAACGGCGTGCGTTGTCCAGAGACTTCCATTGCGATAAACCAGATTTTGAATGCGCGAATCGCCGCCATCGATTTTATTTGTCGAACCAAGTTGCGGCATCAAATTACCGTTTCCACCAAAACCCCAAGTGCTGGTCGAGGTTGGAGTCGCGATGCCTTTCGTCAAAACCTCTGCCCCAATTGAACCGGTGATGGTGCTCAGGCGCAATTGGCCGCTGGCATTGTCGAAATCTTCGAGCAGATAAACCCGGTTCAGATTGGTGTCGTAGGTGATGGCAGGAACCATGGTAAAACCGACTCCGGTCGTGTCTTTCAACAAAGTGAACGTAGCCGTCCCCGCGTAGAGATTTGTTTTGTTGAAAGCGTAAATATTGACCTGGGTGGTGGTTGCACCGCTGACCCGAAACATGTTGAAGGATGAAACGATCCAATCTTTGTTGAAACCGAGGCTTGGATAATCCGCCCAATAAGTCCCGGTCGCATCGGCGGTGATTTTGTACAAAAACCATGCGCCCGTTGGATCGCTGGTTTGGGTAACTCCGATCAACACCGCTGAATTGGTGAGGCGTCCGTTTGCGGCTGCGGTGAAAATCCAACGATCTTTATAAGGATCATAAAGCGCCTTGGGATCGAAGGGGTCTGCATTCCCAACCGAAGCCCAAAAATTGCTGAGCGTAACGGTGCTGATCACACTGCCCGTACGATTTTGAATTCTCACCTCGCTGTTCAATGTGGTCATCACATGATTCGGCCCCACTGCGCCGTGCGTGTCAGGAGGAATGGTGGCATCATCATCGGTCAGAGCTAAAAAACTGGAGGATGGAGATGGACCCGGAACCAGCGGCCCCCCTTTTCCGGCCGACTCTTCGCCTGTAGAAACGGCTTTGGATTTTTTCTTTGAATCCGGAATTTTAGGACGAGGAACCAAGCGCGGCGCACGGAGACCTTTCTCTTTTTTCGCCAGTTCTGAGAAATTAATCGAGGATCGTGTCGTTGCCACTCCTGAAGTTCCTTGCACCATCTCCGGCTGGTTTGAGGCCAAAACCGAATCAACTCGAAACAGCGAAACGCCCATCACTAGCAGAACGATTCGAAAACAGTAAACGAACCTGGTTTTGTCATGGGCGGAAGATTTCATGGACCTATTCTTCTAACGCATTTCTGAAGCAAGAGCAAACCACCAGATAAAAAATTTCCCGTCGAAAACCGGCTGCAAAATGCAGTTCAGAACTATTGACAGGAGCGGAGCTTCCTGTTTCCGTTTTCCCATGTATTTGGTGGTAAGACCGAGCTGTTCCCGCATTCAGCAATTTTAAATTGCTGCCTTTTATTTTCCATTTGTGCCGATGAATTGATATTCGATGAAACCTCCTTTCAAAATTATTCCAGGTTCGATCACAGCGCCTCAGGGTTTTTTTGCCGCCGGCGTTTTTTGCGACATTAAACGACTCGGAACCGGCAAGGGTTCCAACAAAGGAAAAAAGCGCGACTTGGCGTTGATCGTTTCGGAAACGCTCGCCACCGTGGCTGGCATGTTCACGACGAACCAGGTTTGCGCTGCTCCTGTGAAATTGTGCGCGAGGCAAATCAAGAAGGGCGTGGCTCAAGCCGTGGTGGTGAACTCCGGCAACGCCAACGCTTGCACCGGCGCGCAAGGACTTCGCGATGCCAAAGCCATGACGCAGTTGGTCGCTGAACAATTGAAGATTTCTGCTGAGAAAATTTTCGTGGCATCCACCGGCAGAATCGGGGTTGCAATGCCGATGCCCAATGTAAAACGCGGGATTCTTGCTGTAACCCAATTGCTCAATCAATCCGAAGCCAATGCGCATCATGTGGCGGAAGCGATCATGACGAGCGACACCAAGCCGAAACAGATCGCGGTGGAGTTTAAGTTGGGCGGCAAGCGCGTGACGATTGGCGGCATCTGCAAAGGCGCAGGAATGATTCAGCCCGGCATGAGCGCAACCGGCGCGCGGCCCGCTGCGCTGCCGCTTCACGCGACGATGCTTGGATTCATCACGACGGACGCAGCCGTTGATTCGAAAACATTACAATCGTCGTTGCGCGAAGCGGTCGCGCAAAGTTTCAATCGCATCACGGTCGATGGCGATATGAGCACGAACGATACAGTTTTAATTTTGGCAAATGGATTGGCGGAAAATTCTCAACTCGTAGGAGACGACGTGAG
>JBKJOA010000118.1:0-5119 GCA_046593365.1 Limisphaerales bacterium | reverse complement strand
CCCGGCTTGGCCTTGCGAGAGTCGGTACAAATACTGGTCGCGAGCCGTTGCGGGGAACCGTTGCGCAGTTCGCCTCCGCAGGCTTCAGCCAGATATTTTAGAGAGCGTGGTTCCATTTATTTTAACGAAAAAGATGCAGTGACCACTGCAGTCACGGTTTTCTCCAGCGATGACGTGTCGCTTACTCCTTCAGAACTGGTTTGGGTCGAATACAAGGGAGTAACTTGGAAAACACCCATTCGCGCCGAGCGAAGCTGATGGATCTTCCGGTCGCCCTGGGAAGCAATTTGTTCAGCACGCGAACGCGCATCCTTGGTGGCCTCGGCCAGCATTTCAATTTTCGCTTCTCCGGCCTTGGTGTAAATATACTCGGGAGGTTGCGTCGTGAATTGAACGCCCTGCTCTACCAATATCGTGGACTCCTGGCTTAATTTCGTAATTTGATCCACTGCATCCGAACGAATTTCCAAACCCTGAGTCAGGTTGAACCCAACCCGACGTTGCGTGTTGTCGTTGGATCGCAATTCCTGAATCCCGATTGCAGAGAGCAGATAGTTCGTGACGGCGTTGGACTTTAGAAAATTTTCAATTTTTGGCAGGTCGTCCTTTAAACGATGCTGTGCTTCCAAAAGCGTGGGCGCTTCCGCGGAGAATGAACCTCTCCAAATGATCAGGTCAGAACGAACATTCTTTCGCGCAGAACCAGTGGAATTAATGGTCTGTGATTCGGCAATTTTCAGCCACGCCCGTGTGACCAGCGCGGCCGAACAAATCAAACCCGCGGCCAGGAATAATCCCGCCAGCAAACCCAGTAGATGAGGTCGTCCATTGTTCATCGTGCATTACCTTCTCAGCGCCAACGTTTCCTTCACTTCCGGCTCCAAAACATCCGGCTTCAGATTTAAATAATTCGCGGCGCGTTCGGCGATGTTCTTGAAAAACGGAGCGGCGGTTTGACCTCCGTAATGACCGTTTTTTGGCTCATCCAACACAATGGAGATGCAGAGTTCTGGGTTGTCAGCCGGAAAGAAACCAATGAAGGACGCAAAAAACTTCCCCTGAACATAAACACCATGCTCCGCCTTTTGCGCCGTGCCGGTTTTTCCAGCGACCGTGTAATGATCCAACCTGGCTTTTGGCGCAGTTCCCTCAGCGGTAGCGACCGTTTTCAGCGCGGTCACCATGTCCCTGGCGCTGGTCGAGCTTACCACTTCGCGCACGACTTGCGGCTGATACTTTGCGACAATTTTCCCTTCCTCATCTTCGAGACGATCAATCAACATGGGTCGCATCAAGCGCCCGTTATTTGCAATGGCGCTCATCGCCATGACCATTTGCAGCGGAGTCACTGCAATTCCATGACCCATCGGAATTTGAGCGATGGAAACTTTACTCCAATCTTTGGTTGGGTAAACAATCCCCGAAACTTCGCCGATTAGTGGCAATCCTGTTTTCACACCAAAACCAAAATTGCGGATATAATCATAAAGCAAAGAAGGTCCCATTTTGATACCGATTTTGGCCGCGCCGATGTTCGAGGAATGGGTGATGATTGATTCAACCGAAAGCAAGCCGTGCGAATCGTGGTCGTGCAACGTTCTCCCCGCGAAATAAAACCGGCCATGCTCGCAATCAAACTGGTCCTTGAGCTTGACAACGTTTTCATTCAACCCACCCGAGACAACGACGATTTTAAAAGTGGAACCAGGCTCCGCGATGTCTGAAATAACTCGATTGCGCAAAGAATCCACCGGGAATAAACCCGGTCTATTAGGATCGAAGTTGGGCAGCGTGGCCATGGCCAGAATCTCTCCGGTGCGGGGGCGAACCATGACCGCTGAGATGCTGATTGGCGTATGCTGCCTCGCCGCTTCGAGTAATTCGGTTTCAACGATATGTTGCAATCCCGCGTCCAACGTGAGCACCACGTTCATGCCGTCCCTCGCTTCCACATCCTGATCCCGGTAGGCCACCAGTTCACGACGGCGTCCATCTATTTCCGTGCGACGCCAGCCACGCACTCCGCTCAACTGAGATTCCATCCTGCGTTCAATTCCATTGACGCCAACCATTTCGCCCGCATTGCCCGCCCCAATATAACCAATGACATGAGCAGCGAGAGACTGATTTGGGTAAGTCCGTAGTTGGTCTTCCTCGGTAAACACGGCCTTTTGCCGAAGATTTTTCAGCGTCTCTTTCTGGACCTTGCTGAGGGTGTCCTCATTCATCCCAAAATTATTCAAAGCGAGCGCCTGTTGAATTTTTTCCCACTCCTCCACCTTTACTTTATTTTTGAGAACAACATGTTGATCGAAGACCGGTTCACCGTTGGTGTGATAACGAACAATCTTAGGCTGAAGCCGTTGCGCTAAAAATTTTTCGTCCAGCTTGAGAAGTGGCGAAAGAAGGCGGGCCATTTCAAACCAGCGTTCCCCAACGAGTTTCGGATCGGCGCAAACAATCTTCGACGGAACACTCGTCGCCAAAGGCACGCCCCGAATGTCGCGGATTTGTCCGCGCAACGGTTTTCTGGTCTCAAGACGTTGAGTGTTTTTCCTGGCTTGAGACCGCAATTCGTCGTGCCGAAAAATCTGCAAATCCACGAGGCGATAACCGAGGAAAACCAACCCGAGCGAAAGAAAGAGCGCGAGCATCCGTAGTCTCAGAAGTTGAACTGCTTTCGCCATGTGTTCTTCCGCTAATTTGAATTTACCTACCGCCCGTGCCGTTCCGTTCCTCCTCCGGACATGCCCGGGCGGCGGTAAAATTAATTTCCTCGAATCCGAGGATCAGCTTGTGCTTGACGCGAATCGATCGGTTCAGACCGTTGTTCGCTTAATAAATTTTCGCCCGGCGTTTCGACCAAACGCACAATTTGCGAAACCGGCGGGGCCATCAGCCCGAGATTCAATTGCTTCACTTTCTGCTCCAACACGACCGGTGAACAGAGCGCATCAAATTGCCCGCGGCTCTTCCGATTCTTCCTCTGCAATTCGGCCAGACGGATCTCCCGCTCTTTAATTTGCCGCCCGAGGATGGTCACCTGGTTTTTATACCAGACGTAGCCCACACCCGAGCCGCCGATAAACAAACACAGCATCAACGCTTTCAGCGCCGGTGCGAACCGGACGGCGGCGGACTGATTTTTTCTGTTTCGAGCCATTTAAATTTTTTCAAAAACTCGCAATTGTGCGCTGCGGCTGCGCGGGTTTTCATCAATCCCGGACTGCGTCGGCTGAATTGCTTTCCGATTCACCCATTTCAATTTCGGCACTGCTGGTTTCCTCAATTCGGGCACATCCACCTCGCCAGTCACCGTGTAATCGCGCGACATCGTTCGCCCAAATTCTTTCACCACTCGATCTTCCAGCGAATGGAACGTGATCACCGCCAATCGCCCGCCCGGTTTCAAAATCTTTAGCGCCCCGTCCAGTCCCTGTTTCAGCGATCCAATTTCGTCGTTCACCGCCAACCGCAACGCCTGAAAAACTTTTGTGGCCGGATGCGCTTTTTTTCCGCCTCGCGGCGAAATCCGTTCCATCAGTTCCGCGAGCTGCCGCGTCGTTTCGAATTTTCGCGATTGCCGATCTCTTTCAATCGCCCGCGCTATTCGCCTCGAATCTCGCTCGCCGCCCAATTCCCAAAAAATGTTTGCCAAATTTTCTGCACTGGTCTCGTTCACCAATTTTGCCGCCGTTAACGTCTGGCTTCTATTCATCCGCATATCGAGCGGGCCGTCGTGCTGAAAACTGAATCCCCGTTCCGCCCAATCCAGTTGCGGCGAACTCACACCCAAATCCAACAACACGCCATCGCAACTTCCCGCCTCAATCCACTCCGGCAATCCTGCAAAATTCCCCTGCCGAATCTCAAAACGTCCCGCGAACTTCGCGAGCTGCAATCGAGCCGCTTCAACCGCGTCGCAATCTCGATCGCATCCAAATAGCCATCCAGTCGGAGAACTCGCCTCCAATATGGCCACCGCGTGTCCAGCCCCACCGAGCGTGCCGTCGGCGTAACGACCGCCGAACCTCGGGCTTAGCGCCGTGAGCACCTCCGCCACCATCACTGGCTTGTGGACGAAATTTGGCACGTGACATGAAAACCTTTTAAACTCGGCCTGTTAATTCAGCATGTTTCTCGACTTGAATTGTGCCTTGCTTTAAATCCGCCACGGCAGATTCAAAGGGTGAATCGGAATTAAATAAACCCGCCGTTTTTTTGATCCAACTTCGGCCGGAGTCTTGAACTGAATTCAAGACGGGTAAATTTGCTTTGCGACTCTGCAAGACGTCCGTCGCTTTCGGAGAAATGACTTCCAGATCGGCTTCACTCAAATCGTTTCGCATCACCGTGACTTTTTCCAAAGACCACTCGGTTTGGATAGGCGTCACGAACGGCTTTCGCCTTGAACGGGCTGGCCACAAACGCTTTTTCAAGAACGTTATTTTGTGGGCAAGATTAGTCCCAAGCCGAATGGCCAGGCTGATTTTCGGCGTTCGCGGCACAGCTTCCTCGCGGCGGCGCAAAATTTTTCCAGTTGGAATTTTCTGGGTTTGTTCGAAGGCGATTGTTGGCGGCGTAATGGATGGCTTCAGTTCGGTTGTTGCCGGAGCAATCCATTTGGCTTCCTCTGAGACAACAATTGAGGAGGCGATTTCACGGCTGACCTGTGCCATTTCATTCGGAGCAACGAACGTATCGGATTGAGCCGGTCGAACCGTCGAACCGAATTTCGGCAACAAACTTTGCTGGGTCAGTTTGTATTTGCCGAAAATGGTTTTTCCACTCTTCAAGCTCTGACCAACGCTCAGTAATTTTACCAAATTCATAGTTATTCCATCATTTTGAACGCTTCGTGTGCCATCACGGCATCCGACGCTTTCACTGCTTCAAATCGTTCCGGGTTCCAAATTTCAAATCGGTCCAGCAAACCAACCAGTTTTGCCTGATCTTTGATGCCAGCGGCTTGCGCCATTTCTTCCGGCAAACAAATCCGGCCCGCCTTGTCCACCGACACCTGAACCGATTCGGTTCCGATAAACCGTTTCAAAACCACTTTGTTCGCGTCGCCGTTGGACATCGCATCAATGTCTCGCATCAATTCCGCCATCTCTTT
>JBKJOA010000521.1:0-10231 GCA_046593365.1 Limisphaerales bacterium | reverse complement strand
GATGAGCGCAACGCGCTGGTTTTTGTCGTTGCGCGTGATGCCCATCGCGCGAGGGTCCAGCGTGAGCACGCCATCGACGAGGTAGGCATAGCGATGATGCCCGTGTTTCAATTCAGGACGAAGCAACCAGGCGCCGTCAGGCTGCTGCTTCAACGGATGCGAATGCGGGTTCCAATTATTAAAGTCGCCAACAAGCGTCACGGATTGGGCCTGCGGCGCGTCACAAACAAAATTCACCGACCGCATGTTGTGCGTGTTCTGTTGATTCCGATAGCTCATGCAGAAAAAGTTTTGAATTTAGCAATCAAGATGGTGCCGACCGCCGTTTAAATACTTAACAAGTTTTCCAAGATCGCCAGCGCGGATCGTCGCACCTGTTCCGATTGCGACTCAAGCAGACGATACTGTTGGCTCCAATTGGTCACGCCCTGGTTGCGCTCACGCCAAAGCGTTTTGAGAACGCGCTCGGTGCGTTCCACTTGTTGCATCGCCGAGGCCAGGCTCTCGCGACCTTCCGGCAAATCCGAAATATGGCCGACAAAGAAACGGCTGATGTGCTTCTTGTCAAACACGGCCTGCAACAGCGTCACGACCGTTTGTTCATAAGCGAACCAGCGGCGGTTCAACATCTCGCCCAGGAATGAATGGCGCATCGCAAAAAATTCCGAACGTGGGCGCTCGGTGTATTGCCGGATCTCCCGCGCCTCAGCCGGAAACCAATTGTAAAGCAGGGCGAACGTGCCGTAGGTATCAATCAGTTGCTTGGAATTATTGTGGTCAGTCGCGATTTCGCCAATGCACACATCCTGTTGAAGTTCGACGCAAATTTCCGGCAAATCGTGCAACCGGCTCAGCACCTCGTGGCCTACCGTGCTGCCGTAGTTGAAGTCGCCCGGAATCAGCCAATACACGTCGCCCGCTCCGCCTCGTTCAAAAGCGGTGCCTAGGCCGGAATACCACATCTGACAAGTGTCCACGCACCATGTGTCTAAAATGTCGGAGCAAGGCGCGACCGTATTATTCCGAAACTCGACGAAGCGTTTGTTTTGCGCATTTGCGAAATGCGTCTTGCGATCCATGACAGTAATGGGTCGCGCGTAGGTGTCCGGCTTTTCTGCCAGTTGCGCGATCATTACGTAAAGTTGGCGCAAGTCTTCGTAATCACCCGGCTGGCGAAAAGGATAAATCACGACCGGATGAATCTTACCTGGCGGGGTCGTGACGGAAGTCTTTTGACGAGGTGGAGTGACAGATTTTTTTCTGCTCATGGCGAGGGTTTTGATGGCGAAAGCCTCTGCATAAATAGCAGGACTGCCAAGCTCAAAAATGCCGCAATGTTTCCATTGCCAGGGTTAGCGCTTCGTGCTTTCAAGTTGTAGCCCGTAAGCTTTCAACAATTCCTCAAACGCTGCTAGTCGCCGATCCTGGCTACGAACAACGAGCATCTGCTCAGAAGTTTCCAACGCGTGAATGTGCGTGGGTGGGGTTCGGGATGAAGAGAAAAGTTCAAATCTCCAGAAATTTTTCCAATCGGAAGCAGATGCCCATAGAATCAATTAGAGTGCGGAGAACCGCCGATGGATTAGCAGGAAAAATCTGAGTTGAATACTCCAAAATCACTGATATGTCGATTGGCAACAACGCCGATTGTATGGAGATGATTGAATTAGCAACACTAGCGTCATGAAAAATACAGTAATGATAGTACTTGCATCGGTTGCTCTTGTAGCCTGTAACCAGGAAAAAGCGTCGATCGAAAACAACAAGGAGGCGACAAAAGACGCCTTAAATAAACAAAAGGAGGACGTCAAGGAAGCGGCTGGCGCGGCCAAGGACCAAGTAGGTGCTGATGCGAAAGCTGAAAAGGCTCGAATCGAAGCACAAAAGGACGCGGCCCAAGCCCAGATCGAGGCTGACAAAAAGAAAGCAGAAGCTCAAGCTGACGCGGACAAAGCCAAAGTGGACGCTGCTAAACCGTAGTCAGTAATTCCACCGTTTTGACCCGCGCCCCCATTAATGGGGGGCGGGCACTTCGGCCTTCATCAATCGCGTGAGTCGATTTTTAAGAAGGTAGCTTTTTTACACTGATTCGTTGGTGTTTTACTGAAGCTGTCATCGATTCGGCGCGGGCAAAAGGTCGATGCCGGAATGGTCTGCTCGAATGCGAAGGCGAATGCAACGAACACCATTCTGTTGCGCATCAGTGGTTTGATGTCCGCCAGTCGCGATGTAAGAAATGAAAAGCGAGCCGTCCGGGAGTTCCATCGGTTTGCCGTAACCATAGGAGTTGTCCACGAGAAAGCCGTAGTTTTTCGCTGGGGCAACCCACGTTTCGCCGCCGTTGGTGCTGAAGATGAGGCGCATTCCTCCAGCCCCGTATGAGCCGTGGAGACAAACCAAAGTGCCATCGCGCAACACGGTGAGACTCGGCGCAAACATTCTCATGCCGAATGTCAACGGCTTCGTCCACGTTTTCCCTTTGTCATACGACCACGAGATGTCGCCTTCTGGTCGCGCCATCATCACCCAACGTCCGTCGTGCAACTCCGCTACGGAACATTCCTGCAAATCGTGGTCGGTTTTTATCGTCGAGATCAGCTTCCAGTCTTGGCCGCGATTGGTGGAGCGGAAAATCCCGCACTGATCGGGCGGACCTTGTGGTCGCCCATTGATCGCAAGCAACAGGGATCCATCTTTTAATTTTGCGAACGGCCCGTCAGTCTCGTTGAAATAAGGCGTGCTAAGTGCATGCGGCTTTTTCTCCCACGTTTTCCCATTGTCGAACGAGCGAATGAAAAAAATGTGCGGAGTCGCGCTTTGGGCGGGATCTTCGTCGCCGAGATAAATGAAAAAGCAGCAGAGGACGGTGCCATCATTCAGTTGGACGAACGCGGGATGCCGGTCATCCGCTGGCGTATCAATCAACGTCACCGGTTTACTCCACGTTTTTCCTTCGTCCGTAGAGCGCGTGATCATCGCGCGTCCGCCCGTCGGTGCGACGATGTCCGTCGGCATTCCCATTTTGCGATATGCCTCCATATTGGTAGGCGAATAATGCATCGGTGTCGAAACTGAGGCGTGCCAGTAGCCAGCATTAAACCCGACCAGCCAATCACCGTTTTTCAACCGAATCGGCGAATCCCAACCCACGAAACCCGCGTAACCGGGAAACGCATCCGGCTGGTTGATGCCCGGCCCGACAATAATTCCGCGACACGCATCGGGACTGGTTTTTGATTCGCCATTTTCCACGACCTTGACTTGCGGCTGCGGCGTTTTGTTTTGTGCAGCAGAGACTAGGAGTGGCTTGGTCTCCTCGCGAACGCCGACACACGCAGCGAGCATCGAAAGGAACAAACAAAAAGCGCAGGGAACGGAGGGGGTTAAAAATTTTCTCATTGGAATAAATGAGTTTGTAAACGCCTCTTCATCTGTCGAGAAGAAAGATGTCGCCATAAAAATGCCGCGATCTCTAACTCGCATATTGCCTGAACACTCGACCTCCATTCTCTGGCCCTCTCATTAACGCCCGCCTGGGCGGAGATCATGTGAATATGTGAATTATTCGGTTCAAGCGTGATTGAGTTTCTTTCCAGACGAACATTTATTCAAGACAAGGGCGCCAATCTTCTGTAGAACTCACTGCATTCAATTATGAAAAATAATTCGTCCTGCGCTCACCGGTTTTGTGGAATCATTTTAGTGGGCTTTTTTGTTTGGTCTCCCACGCCTTGCAAAGCGGAGCAGTCATCCGCCGTTGCCAAGGCGATGATCAGCAGCAATGAAACGGGCTGGCGCGAATTGGCCGAAAAAGATTTCGCCAACGTCAATTGCAAGCCAGACACTTTCACCTGGAGCAATGGAGTGATTCATTGCACCGGCCAACCGATCGGCGTTCTCAGGACGCAAACTGTTTACACGAATTTCGAGATGGTCGCGCAATGGCGACACTTGAAAGCGGGCGGCAACTCAGGGTTTTATGTCTGGGCGACGCCGGAATCGATCGCGGGACTTGAAAAAGGAATTAACGCGCCCTTTCCATCCGGCATCGAAGTGCAAGTGCTCGATCACGGTTACACTGAGCAATACGAAAAAGATTCTAAACAGAAGGCAACATGGTTCACGACCAACGGCGATGTCTTCCCCGTAGGTTCCAGCAAAATGAAACCTTTTCCGCCGATCTCACCGGATGGCAGCCGCAGTTTCCCGAGGAAAAATCTGAGCAAAGGCGCGGGCGAATGGAACCAATATTACGTGCGCTGCATTAACGGGGAGGTTCGCTTGTGGGTGAACGGCGAGGAAGTTTCCGGCGGCAATAATTGCAAACCGGCGAGCGGCTATGTCTGTATCGAATCTGAGGGTGCGCCGATTGATTTCAAGGAGATCAGGATTCGGGAATTGCCTTGAGTCGAGCGCGTACGCGTGCGGAAAGTTTTTTTAAAGAAAACCACCCTTGAAGTTTTATCGCTGTTACACGAGAAGTGCCCGCCTCATCTTGATTTCACATTAGCAATTGATCCTCTCCTGATTCTTATATGAACGCACCCCCACTCCGATCCACTCCCACTGATTGCTGCCACCTCTGGCGCGCTGTTGTCTGGATGTTATTGGCCGCTGTCTCCAGCTCCAATGCGGCCGAGGGCAAGCTGTTCCGCGCGGGAGCAAGTATTGTGGACATCACCCCAACGAACTATCCCGTGCTTGTCAATGCCATGTTCACTGAGCGCACGGCGACAAACGCTGTTGACCCCCTCCATGTCCGTGCTCTCGCGCTCGACGACGGCTCAACGCGCCTGGTGCTCGCCGTCGTGGACACCTGCATGGTCGCTCGCGACTTGATCGACCGCGCCAAGGGTCAGGCGAGTAAAGTCACGGGCATTCCTACAGACAAGATGCTCGTCTCCGCCACCCATACGCACTCGGCGCCGTCGGCAATGGGCTGTCTAGGTAGCCGCATGGATACGAACTACGCGGTATTTCTCGTGCCGCGTATTGCCGAAGCCATCATCGGTGCGGCGAAGAATCTCCAACCCGCGCGCATTGGTTGGGGTGTGGTGGACGATTGGGAACATACCTTTAACCGTCGCTGGGTTCGTCGCCCCGACAAGTTGCTCACGGACCCTTTTGGCGTCCCCAACGTCCGTGCGCACATGCATCCCGGTCACGAAAGTCCCGATGCCGTTGGTCCTTCTGGTCCGGTAGATCCCAGCCTCTCCGTACTCGCGATACGGTCGTTGGACGGTAAACCGCTGGCTCTACTTGCGAATTACTCGCAGCATTATTATGGCTCCCCATTGCTGTCGTCCGATTACTACGGGCGCTTTTGCAAGGAGGTGGCTGCACGGTTGAATGTTCCTGAAGGCATCGGCACAAACGGATTCGTTCCGATGATGTCCCAGGGCACGAGCGGTGATTTGATGTGGATGGATTACAGCGCGCCGGCGAAAGACATCGGCTACGACGCCTATGCGAAGGCGATTGCGCTGAAAGTCATCGAGGTTGTGCGCGAAATTAAATTTCACGATTGGGTCCCGCTTAAAATGGCCGAGCGCACCCTGGTCTTGAATTATCGCGCACCGGATAAAGCCCGTTTGGAGTGGGCGCGCAAGACGGCGCAAACTTTTGCAGGTCGTTTGCCAAGGTCGCAGCCGGAGATTTATGCGCTCGAATCCCTCTACCTCCATGAGCGCCCGCGTACTGAGTTAAAGCTCCAGGCGCTTCGCATAGGTGACCTCGGCATCGCAGCTTTGCCGAACGAGGTCTATGCCATCACCGGCCTCAAGCTCAAGGCGCAAAGTCCACTGACGCCCACCTTCAATATCGAACTGGCCAATGGGGCCGAAGGTTATATCCCGTCGCCGGAGCAGCACAAACTCGGTGGTTACACCACTTGGCCCGCTCGCACTGCGGGACTGGAGGTTGAAGCGGAGCCACGAATTATTGAAACGTTGTTGAGCTTGCTCGAAGAGGTTTCCGGAAAACCGCGCCGCGCAATGACCGACTCGCATGGAGCTTACGCAAAGGTTATCCTCGCTGCGAAGCCTGCGGTTTATTGGCGGCTGAACGAGTGCGTGATCCCGACGGCGCACGACGTCAGCGGTAATGGTCTTGACGCGAAATTCGAGGATGGTGTCGCGCTCTACCTTCCCGGCGCGAGTCGGACGATCGGTTTTCAGCCGCCGCAACCCGAGACGCCAAACGCCTTCAGTGGCGAACAAATCAATCGCGCTCCCCATTTTGCTGGCGGACGATTGCAAGCCAGTTTGCTCCAAATCAAGGAGACTTACTCCATCGAATTGTGGTTTTGGAACGGCCTCACGAACAACGCGCGCCCGGTGACCGGATACTTCTTCTCTCGCGGTCTGGACGGCGACAAGTCTGCTGCTGGCGACCATCTCGGCATCGGCGGCACTCACCAACCCGAGTTGACCGGCAAGCTGCTGTTTTTCAATGGCAATGAACGCAACACCATTCTTCACGGCCACACGGATATTGCCTGGCGCGAATGGCATCACGTCGTGTTGGTTCGCGAGGGCAGGCGCGTAACTGTCTATCTGAATGGGAACAAGACACCCGAAATTTCCGGTGAAGTGGATGTTACGTTCGCGCACGACGAGAAGTCGATCTTTCTCGGCGGTCGTTGCGACAACTTCGCCAACTTCGAAGGAAAGCTGGATGAAGTGGCCGTCTATGACCGCGCGCTGAATTCGGAGGAAGTCGCCGCGCACTACAAAGCCAGCGGTTTTCCACCGCGTGCCGCCAACGTCTCCGCGTCGCCCGTTGTTTCACCGCCGCTCTCGCCCGCCAAGTCACTGGCGAAGATTCAGGTTCGTGAAGGTTTCACCGTTGAACTGGTCGCTGCTGAACCGCTGTTGGAATCGCCGGTGGCAATTGATTGGGACGAACGTGGACGCCTCTGGGTTGTCGAGATGGTTGATTACCCACTCGGCCTAGACGGCAAAGGCAAACCTGGTGGTCGTGTCAGAATTCTTGAAGACACCGATGGCGACGGGCGCTATGACAAATCCACGCTCTTTGCCGAGGGACTCAAGTTTCCAACCGGCATCCTCAACTGGCGCGACGGTGTTCTTATTACGGCTGCGCCGGAAATTCTGTTCCTCAAAGACACCGACGGCGACGGCAAGGCCGACGTGCAAAATGTTTTGTTCAGCGGCTTCCTCGAAGGCAATCAACAGCTCCGCGTGAACGGCCTTCGCTGGGGACTCGACAACTGGGTGTACTGCGCGAGTGGCGCGCACCACGGCGGCTATGGCACAGAGACGAAAATCAAGTCGCACCTCAACGGCCAGGAATACGCCATTGGCAGCCGCGACTTCCGTTTCAAACCCGACACCGGCGAACTCGATGCGCAGAGCGGCCCATCGCAGTTCGGCCGTAATCCGGACAACTGGGGCAACTGGTTTGGCGAGATGAACTCGTGGCCGCTTTGGCATTACGTTTTGCAGGATCACTATATCCGTCGCAACCCGCATGTGCCCGCGCCCGACCCGGTGCAGCAAGTCGTCACGCCGAAAAATCCAGCGGTTTTCCCTGTGAGCAAATCCGAAAAACGTTTCCACAGTTTCACTGACGCGGGTCATTTCACATCGGCATCTGCGGCCATGATTTATCGAGACGAACTGCTCTTCGGCATGAGCGAAACTCGACATGCGTTCACCTGCGAACCGTTTCATAATCTCGTCCAGCACAACCTCGTCACTGATGATGGAGTGAGTTTTCAATCCCACCGCGCATCCGAAGAAGCGACCCACGATTTTTTTGCGAGTGAGGACCGCTGGTGTCGCCCCGTGATGACCCGCACCGGTCCAGACGGTGCGCTTTGGGTTGTGGACATGTATCGCTACATGATCGAACATCCCGAGTGGCTGCCGCCCGAGGGCAAGGCCGATCTCCTCCCGCACTATCGACTTGGCGAAGAACGCGGGCGCATCTACCGCGTCTTCTCCAATGACAAGCCTCCGCGCAAACTGATCCCGCTTGGCACACTCACCTTGCCGCAACTGATAAACGCATTCGATTCGCCGAACGGCTGGCAACGCGACAAAGCGCAAATGATGTTGTTATGGAAAAATGATTTCGCTGCGGTGCCGCTCCTGGAGAATCTCGTCCGTAAAAGCAAGAATCCCTTAGCCCGTCTGCACGCGCTTTGCACGCTGGATGGACTTCGCGCGCTCAAGCCCGACCTCGTCGAGCGCGCGCTAGGAGACTTGCATCCCAACGTGCGCATCAATGCACTTCGGCTTGCCGAGTCTCGCGCCAACCCAGGAGTCATCTCCGCCGCTGTTAAATTGGTGAACGACAACGATCTCAAAGTCCGCCTTCAACTCGCCTGCACATTGGGTGAATGGAAAAACCTGCGTGCTGGCGCCGTTCTCGGTCGCCTGGCGGTGGCAAACCACGACGACAAGTTCATGATCGCCGCTGTCATGAGTTCCGCTCTTCCGCACAGCCTCGCGCTTGTGGATGCCGCTGTCGCCGCCGGTGGACCAGTGCTGGCGTCACTTTCCGAGCCGTTGCTCGATCTGTCCCTGGCCACCGACCAACGCGATTCGCTTGCCCGGTTGCTCAAGCCGACCCTCAAACCGGCAAACCGACAGTTTACCGTGTCCCAGATGGAGGTGTTCAGCCTGTTCCTCGATACATTGTCGCGCCGCAAAAAAAGCTGGCGTGCGCTGCAAGAGGCGACGAAGAACGATGTTTTGACCCAACAACTAAAATCCGCGACCGACCTGTTCGCCGCAGCAGAACAACTCGTCCAAGATAACAGCAAGCCCGATGCGCAACGGGTCACTGCTGCCAGTCTGCTGGCGCGCGATGATACCTATCGGCACAAATCCCTTCCGCTGCTGGTCGCAATGCTCTCTCCAAAAACGTCTGGTGAGACGCAACGCGCCGCCATCAAAGCGCTCGGCGTGAGCGGCGATGCGAGTGTGCCCGAACTGCTCGCGACGGCGTGGCCCGCGCTTGGCCCGGAGACGCGCCTTGCCGCGCTTGACGAACTGTTGACCCGCGAGCCGTGGTCCTTCGACTTGATCAAGCGCGTTGAGAGCGGACAAGTCAACGCGAGCGCGCTCGACGCGACGCGACTCGGACGTTTGTTGAACCATCCGTCAGCGCGTGTGAAAGCCATTGCGCAGAACACTCTCAACGCGGGCGGCACTTCAACTCGCGCGAAAGTCGTGGAAGATTTCCGCCCGGCGCTGGCTTTGCCGGGTGACGCTCGGCTCGGCTCGGCCGTGTTCGTGAAACTATGCGCTACTTGTCACAAGCTTGGTCAGGTGGGTAATGACATTGGGCCGAACCTGCAATCCGTCGTAAATCATTCCTCAGAAAAACTGCTCGTCTCCATCCTCGACCCCAACGCGATCATCGAGCCGGGCTACACCGCCTACTCCGCAAAATTGGCGGGCGGCGAGGAATTGTATGGCATCATCGCAGCCGAAACGGGGAACAGCCTGGTGCTGAAACTACCCGACGGTAAGACGCGCACCCTCTTGCGATCGGATATCACAACTCTCCACAGTTCGAATCTATCACTCATGCCCGAAGGGCTGGAGGCCGGTTTGCACAAACAGGAACTGGCGGACCTTATTAAATTTCTTCAAACGCCGTTGCGCCCGTAAAATGGAACACGAGTAGTCCGGCGTTTTGATTTTTTCCAAGCGACAGACGAACCGCTTTCGTCAGCCTCGTTGTTCACGGGGCCAAATCGTTTTGACAGCTTTCGCTTCGATTGGCACTGTGCGCGGCGACTGATGAACACTGTGAATCCTGAATTGCTCGCCAAAGCCAAATCACTCGGATTTTCCGATCGGCAAATTGCTCATTTGACGGGCACAACCGAAGACGCGATTCGTGCGGAGCGAAAAAGAATCAGTCTCGTTCCCAGTTACCGACTCGTCGATACGTGCGCTGCCGAGTTTGAAGCTTACACGCCGTATTACTATTCCACTTACGACTGTGGCGATGATGAGGTCAAAGGCAACACGGCGAAGAAAGTGATGATTCTCGGCGGCGGCCCGAATCGCATCGGGCAGGGGATTGAGTTCGACTATTGTTGCGTCCACGCCGCATTCGCTTTGAAGGAAGACGGGTTTGAAACTATAATGGTGAATTCAAATCCTGAAACCGTTTCCACCGATTACGACACCAGTGACAAACTTTTTTTTGAGCCGCTCACGCTCGAAGATGTGCTGCACATTTACGAACG